>DATHUL010000195.1:0-16510 GCA_035462285.1 Acidimicrobiia bacterium | reverse complement strand
GAAGGCGACCGCCATCGCCCGCAAGATGGTGATGGAGTACGGGATGAGCGACATCCTCGGACCGATGCAGTACGGGAAGCCCAATGGCGAGGTGTTCCTGGGGCGGGACTACTCCCGTCAGCAGGACTACTCCGACGAGGTGGCCGCCAACATCGACAACGAGGTCCGGAAGATGATCAACGCAGCCCACGAAGAGGCGCGGCTGATACTGGAGACACACGCCGACGCCATGCAGCGCATGGTCGACAAACTCATGGACAAGGAGACCGTCGACCGGCAAGAGGTGGCGGAGCTCTTCTCCGACGTGCCCAAGTGGGAGCACACCTCCGAAGGCGCGATACGGCTCCGCTACCCGGAGAACCCGGTCATCCCTCAGCCTCGCGACGAGCCCATCGCCGCCGCCGAGGAGGCCGAGACCGAGGACGAGCCGGTCACGGAGTCGCTCACCCTCAATCGCAAGCTCCGTCGCGGCACCCGACCCGCCACCGACGCCGGGGCCTGATCGCCGGCTCGCCGCCATCCTGGCTCGGACGATTGGCTCAGTCGACCCGGTCGATCCTCAGGTTTCCCGACACCAGACGAACTTTCACCCCCATCTCTCGCTCCGGCGGCTCATTGCCGGGAACGGGCGAGGGCAGCCTCACCCTCCCCGACAGCGTGTTCGCGTCGAGATCGAGCCGGGTTCGTGGTGGGATGCCGATCCGAACCCCGCCGGACATCGACTTGGCGTTCAGGTCCGGCCCGGTGTGCCGTCCCACCCGTATGTCCCCGGAGAGGGTGGCCAGCGACAGTGATCCCTGGCAATGCTCGACGGTGATGTCGCCCGAGGCGGTGGACAGGTCGGCTCGCTCGCCGACGGTGCCGATCCGGATGTCACCTGATGCGGTCACGCAGCGCGCCTCGCCGGTGACCTGATTGCCTCGCACCGCCCCACTGGCGCTCTTCATCTGAAGACGGTCTGCGCTGTCGAAGGTCACGTCCCCGCTGGCGGTAGCGACCTCGAGTCGCTTCACCTCCACCATCAGGTTGACGTCGGCGCTGGCGGTGGCCACCTCTATGTCGATGTGGGGAGGTGCGTGGACGAGCACGTCGGCGCGCCCGCCTCTATCCGACGAGGCATGGATGACGTCGCCGCGCTGGGTGACCTCGAATCCCGGGTCGCGGGTGTCGACCACGACCCGGACCACCCCGGGCCCACCGCCCTCGACCCTGATCAGACCCGACCTGGTGCCGATCTTGATCGAGGGAGACTCGCCGACCGGGAACTCGCGATCGATCACAGATCGATCGTCCTCTTCACCGAGTTGCCCGGGGAGCGCTGGTAGGCCCTGGAGCGGAGGGCGTCGATGACGAAAGTGTTGACCGAGTCACCGGCGACATCGGCTGCTTCGGCAATCAGATCCTTGAGATAGCCGGGGAGACGCAGGGTGATCCTCGCCTCGGTGTCTGATGTGTCGCCGGACCCCGGCAGGGACGGGGGCAGCGGGATCCTCGAGTCGTCGGCACTGACCACCAACTCGGGGTCGCCGTCGACGATGCGGATGTCGACCCGATGCCCGACCAGCTGCCCGTTGACTTCTTGTGCCGCCATCTCCACCACGTCCATCATCGCCTGTCTGACCGCGGGGCGCAGCACCTCGAGCAGCTCGGCTCCGATCGAGACCAGCTCGGCGGCGCCCAATCGCAGTTGGGCCTCGACCGCCGCCTCCAGTCTGAAGGTGGCTTGGCTCAGTTGCATTTGCGTGGCGTCTTGCGGAGACGACGGATCCGCTCGTCGAGCTCGGCTTCGAGACCGTCGGGGGTGTGGATGAACATCATGGGGGCTTCTCCTTGCCTCGACATCATAGTGATGTCGCTATGACATCACCATAAGGGCAAGGTGACGTCATGTCAACCTCCACCCGATACCTGGAATAGAACACCCTTCGACGTCTATCTTCTTCGAGGATGAAAGAGATCGACCAGGGCCGGATCGAGAAGGCGGTGCGGGAGATCATCGAGGCGCTGGGCGAGGACCCGGAGCGCGAGGGTCTGCTCGACACACCGCAGCGGGTGGCGGCGTTCTACGCCGAGGTGTTCGACGGGCTCCACCGCGACCCCGGCGAAGTGGTCGATGCCTTTTTCGGCGAGGAGCACTATCAGGAGATAGTGATGGTGCGCGAGATCCCGTTCTACTCGATGTGTGAGCACCACTTCGTCCCATTCCACGGTCAGGCGCATGTCGCCTACATCCCCAGAGGCCGGGTCACCGGGCTCTCCAAGCTGGCCCGACTCGTCGAGGGATTCGCCCGGCGGCCCCAAATGCAGGAGCGTCTCACCGCCCAGGTCGCCGATGCTTTGACCGATCGTCTCCAACCGCTCGGCGTGATGGTGGTGATCGAGGCGGAGCATCTGTGCATGTCGATGCGCGGGGTGAAGAAGCCGGGGGCGACCACGGTCACTTCGGCCGTGCGGGGGACCATGGAGTCACAAGCGGCGACCCGGGCCGAGGCGATGTCCCTGCTCTTCGGCACCTCCCGCTAGCGCTCGCCGATTCCCCTCGCACGTTCTACGTTCTACGACGTGATCACACACTGGAAGCTTCGAACCAGGACCCTGGACCTATCACGCGGTGTGATCATGGGGGTGCTCAACGTCACCCCCGACTCATTCTCCGACGGTGGGCTCCATCTCGAGGAGGCGGATGCGATCGCGGCCGGACGGGAGATGGCCGGTCAGGGGGCGGACATCGTCGACGTCGGCGGGGAGTCGACCCGTCCCGGGGCGAGCCCGGTCCCGGCCGAGGAGGAGTTGCGGCGTGTCATCCCGGTGATCGAGGCCCTGGCCGCCGAGGGCGCCGTGGTCTCGGTGGACACCTCGAAGCCGGTCGTGGCCCGGGCCGCACTCGAGGCCGGGGCCGAGATCGTCAACGATGTCACCGCGGCGGCTTCGGGGGAGATGGCCGAGGTGGTGGCGGGGTCCCGGGCCGCGGTGATCCTGATGCACATGAAGGGCACGCCGCGGACCATGCAACAGCACCCCGTCTACCACGACGTGGTGGCCGAGGTCGCCGGCGTTCTCGGCGACCGGGCCGAGCGGGTCATCTCCGCCGGCGCCGACCCGAGATCGGTCGCCATCGACCCCGGTATCGGCTTCGGCAAGACCGTCGGGCACAACCTCGAGTTGATCGCAGGGCTGGGAAAACTGACCGGGCTCGGCTTTCCCGTGGTGCTGGGTGCGTCCCGGAAGACCTTCATCGGCCGCCTCACCGGGATCGAGTCCCCCCAAGCCCGGGATCAGGCCACCGCGGTCATCACCGCCCTCGGGTTCGAGCGTGGCGCCAGGGTTTTTCGGGTCCACGATGTGGCTTCCTCACGGGCTGCGCTCCGACTTGCCGCCGCTATCGTGAATCCCCAGCAATGGGACGAATGGTCGCAGGCCTAAAGCCCCGGGGATTCACCTGGGTCATAACCGATCGTCTCGCAGTGTCGGAGCGAGTCGGAGGCTCCGGGTTCCAGCATCGACGGGTGCGACGGGAGGAGGAGATCACCTGGCTGGTCGAGGAGGCGGGGATCAACGTGGTGGTCTCGATGCTCCCCGGAAACCAGAACCTCCTCGCCTACCGGGAGGCGGGGATCGCCACCTTCTCGGTCCCGATCGGGCACGATCTCACCAGCAAGGAGGTCGACGACTTCTTTCGCACCTTGAGCAAGGCCACCAGGCAGAGCAGCGCGCGCGTACTGGTCCATCGCGAGGTGATCGACGACACCGTGGGCGGGCTCCTCGGGGGTTTCCTGGTGGTCTCCGGCCTGGTCACCGACCCGATCCTTGCCCTGGCGGTCATCCAGCAGATTCTGGGAAGGGCGTTGGGACCGGAGGGTCGCTCGCGCGTCCCGGCGTCCGCGGTCTCGTGACCGATCGGATCGAGATCAAAGGCGTCGAAGTACTCGCCCGTCACGGCGTGCTGGAAGAAGAGATGGCCAATCCCCAGGTGTTCCTGGTCGATCTCACCGTGTACCTCGACCTGGCCCCAGCTGCCGGTTCCGACCACCTGGTCGACACGGTCGACTACGGGCGGCTGGCGGTGGAAACCCACGACCTGGTCCGGTCCGAGAGCCATCGGCTGATCGAGACGGTTGCCGAGCGGGTGGCCGGCCGGGTCCTCCAGGAGCCGGTCGTGGAACGAGTCGTGGTCACCGTCCACAAACCACAAGCGCCGATCCCGGTGAAGTTCCAAGACGTGGCGGTCACCGTCGACCGATCGCGATGACCAGGTACGCCATCGCCCTCGGCTCCAATGAGGGAGACCGGGTCGGTCATCTGCGCGGAGCAGTCGAAGGAATGGGCGGTTTGGGATCGGTGGTCGCTGTCTCCGGGCTCTACGAGACCGAGCCGATCGGGGGGCCCGACCAGGGCCCCTTCCTGAACGCGGTGGTCATCCTCGACACCCCGTTGTCGCCGACAGACCTGCTGGAGCGGCTGCGGGGGATCGAGGAGGATCATGGCCGGGAGCGTCAGGTGCGATGGGGCCCGCGCACGCTCGACCTCGACATCGTCGCCGTCGACTCCGGGCCGGTGGATCGGACCGGGTTGCAGATCCCTCATCCCCGGGCGGCCGAGCGGCGTTTCGTGCTGCAACCGCTCGTCGAGATCTGGCCCGCGGCCGACATCGGCGGCGGGGTGACGGCAAGTGAGGCAGTGGGCGCGGTCGCCGATCAGGAGGTCGATCTGCTCGCACCCAAGTGGGTGGCGGCATCCCGCGTCGATCAGGGTGGCTACTGGGTCGGAGCTCAGCTGATCTGGTTCGCCACCATCGGCATCGCCCTGGTCTACGACGGATCGCTCCCGGACGGCGAACTCGACCCGATCAGGGTCTCGGGCGGAGCTCTTCTCGTCATCGGCGCCGCCATTGCCCTATTCGCGGCGAGGTCGCTGGGGCGGGCATTGAGCATCCTCCCCGAGCCGGTCCGGGACGTGAGCCTGGTCGAGACCGGGATGTACGGACACGCCCGGCATCCGATCTACGGCTCGGTCTTCCTGGTCATGTTGGGTGTGTCCCTACTTCTCGCCAGTCGGGCCGGCACGGTGCTCAGCATCGGGTTGCTCCTCTTCTTCTGGGCCAAGTCGACCTATGAGGAGCGTCAGCTCCGCATCGCCTATCCCGGGTATTCGTCGTACCGGAGACGGGTTCGCCGCCGGATGCTGCCCTATCTGTTCTGACCGCCGCGGCGATCGGGTCTTTCGACCCCTTCAATATGAAGTCGGGCCCGTGCTAGGTTCTCCTCATGGGAAGTGGCCGCGGCCCCCCTCCTTCACCTGACATACCAGCACTCGTCAGGACAGGAGGAACGATCTAGATGGCCAAACGGTCGCGAGAGCATCGCCAGGAGATCCCCGGATACAACGAGGGTCGCCCCACGCGTCAGGAGCGGAAGAAGCAGCATCGGGCGGTACGGCATCACACCCACCAGATGCTGCACACCAGCGACGACCCTGACGGGATCGTCGTCCCCGAGGTGAGGGGCATTGGGGATAATCACGAGCTTCAGCCAGCCGAGCCATCCGACGGCAAACCACGCAGATTCAGGGTGTGGAAGACCAAGTTCTGGAAGAGACGCGACGACTACCACACCATGAAGTCGGAGCTGGACTCGAACTGGCCGGTCATCACCCCCAATCAGCTCGAACAAGATCAGGTCTGACCGGGCGGCATCGCCAACGGTCAGGACCAGAGCACTGGCTACCCTCGCCCGCCACGTCGGCAGAGGATGACCTGTGAGATTGACAATCGTCGGGCCAGGAAGAGCGGGGGGTGCCATTGCCCTCGCCGCCACGCGATCGGGCCATGAGATCGCCGGCGTGTTGTCCCGAACCGGGGAGACGAGATTTGGCCCCTCCTCGAGCTGGGAGGAGGACCTGCCCGATTCCGACCTCCTCCTCATCGCCGTGCGAGACGACGCCATCGAGGAGGTGTCGGCCCGTCTCGCCCCCCATGCATCGGCCGGTTCGGTGCCCGTGGCCGCCCATCTCTCCGGTTTCACCCCAGTGACTGCACTCCACCATCTGGCCCGGGTCGGTCTGGCTACCGGAGGGTTCCATCCCCTGCAGACCCTCCCCGATCCCGAGCTCGGCGCCAGTGCACTCTCCTCTGCCTACGTCGGGATCGGCGGCGCCCCGGTGGCGGTGGAGTCGCTCTCCCGGTTCGGCGTCTCCCTCGGGATGATCCCGTTCCCGCTCCCCGACGAGTCACGGCCCGGCTACCACGCCGGGGCCGCAGCCGCAGCGAACTTCGTGATCACCGCCCTGGCCACCGCGGGCGACCTGATGCGAGCTGCGCAGGTGGATCCGGTGGTCACCCGACCCCTGGTCGAGCGGGCCGTCTCCAACCTGTACCAGGCAGGTCCCGGATCCCTCACCGGCCCCATCGCCCGGGGCGACGTCTCTACGGTCCGCGGTCAGCTGGAGGCGGCTCGTCGTGTCTCCGAGGCGGTAGGGGACCAGTACAGGTTGATGGCCGAGGCGACCGCGATTCTCGCCGGACGGAAAGACGACATCACCCGGTGGAGCTGACCGAGACCTTCGCCACGACCCGGGACCGGTACCGGGGGAGGGTGGGGCTTCTTCCCACGCTCGGCTTCCTCCACGAGGGCCATCTGGCACTCATGGACCTGTTGCGTGAGCAATGCGACACGCTGGTCGTCTCCCTGTTCGTCAACCCGACCCAGTTCGACGACCAGAACGACTTCGCCGCCTATCCGCGCGATACAGATCGAGACGCCAGGCTGGCCGAACAGCACTCGGTCGACATCTTGTTCGCCCCCGAGTTGGAAGAGGTCTACCCGGTCGGCCAGACCACCATCGTCGAGGTGGGCGGCGTCTCCCAGGAGATGGAAGGGCGCTATCGAGCCGGCCACTTCACCGGTGTGGCCACGGTGGTGGCCAAACTCTTTGCCGGTCTCCAGCCCGACGTGGCCATGTTCGGGCGCAAGGACGCCCAACAGCTCGCCGTGCTCAAGGCAATGGTGCGGGACCTCCGCTTCCCGGTGTCGGTCATCGATGCCCCTCTGGTCCGTGAGCCCGACGGTCTTGCCCTCTCCAGCCGAAACGTCCATCTCTCCCGTGCCGACCGGGAGCGGGCGCTGGCAATCAGCCGCGGACTGTTCCAGGCTGCAGAACAGATCGATGCCGGGGAGCGACGCGGCGACCGTCTCGAGGCGACGGTGCGTCGTTCGTTGAAGGGTCTGGAGGTCGACTACGCCACCCTCGCCTCGCAGGAGACCATGGTTCCCATCCCCGATCTGGACCGGCCCGCGGTCCTCGCCGTCGCCGCCCATGTCGGCGGGGTGCGACTCATCGACAACATCACGCTCGATTTCCGGGATGGCAAGCCGATCCCCGACCGTGGACTGCTCCTCGGGGAGCCGAGCCGGCTCAGTACCCTTCCCGAACCCGCCACCGAGTGAGATGACCGATACCTCCGACCACGGCCCAGACTCTCTCGTCGCCGGGCGCCGTGAGCATCATGGGGAGATCCTCCAGTCCGGCGGCTATCCCCATCGGTACCAGCGCAGCCATCTCGCCGCCGAGCTCCGGGAGCAGTTCGCCGATCTGGAGCCGGGGGCGGAGACGGCCACCCGTGTCTCCGTGGCCGGCCGGGTCATGCTTCACCGCTCCTTCGGCAAGCTCGAGTTCGCCACCGTCCAGGACGGGTCGGGGACGATTCAGCTCTTTGTCGATCGCGCCACCCTCGGAGACGATCTCGCCGATGGCTTCACCAAGGTCGATCTCGGGGACTGGGTCGGGGCCGGGGGCCTGGTCATGACCACCCGCAAAGGGGAGTTGAGTGTGAGGGTCGAGGACTTCGTGGTTCTCCAGAAGAGCCTTCGTCCCCTCCCCGACAAATGGCACGGGCTGGCCGACATCGAGTTGCGCAGCCGGAGACGGTATCTCGACCTGATGGTCAACGAGGAGGCGAGGAACACCGCCATGTCGAGGATCGCCGTGGTCAGCGAACTGCGTCGTCAGTTCGAGGCCAGAGGCTTCGTCGAGGTGGAGACCCCGGTTCTCCTCACCCAGGCGACCGGGGCCAATGCCCGCCCGTTCACCACCAGACACCATGCGCTCGACATGGAGATGTCTCTCCGCATCGCCACAGAGCTCCATCTCAAACGTCTCGTCGTGGGGGGCATGGAGCGGGTCTTCGAGATAGGGCGCATCTTCCGCAACGAGGGCATGGACTCCACCCACAACCCCGAGTTCACAATGCTCGAGGCGTACCAGGCCCTGGCCGACCACACCGACATGATGGACCTGGTCGAGGAAGTCATCTCCGAGGTGACCCGGGCGGTGGTCGGCGGGACGACGTTCACCTACCAGGGCAGGGAGGTCGACCTCGCCGCGCCGTTTCGGCGCGCCACCATGATCGATCTCGTCTCCGAGACGCTGGGCCGGGCGGTGGGTCTCGACACTCCGCCCTCGGAGCTGGGGGCTCTCGCCGGGGCGGTCGGCGTCGAGGTCGACCCGGGATGGAGCCCGGCACGGATCATCGCCGAGGTCTACGAGGAGACGGTCGAGCCCGGGATCTGGGACCCCGTCTTCGTCACCCACCAGCCGATCGAGATCTCACCACTGGCACGACGCAATCGGGACGATCCCCGCCTGGCCGATCGATTCGAGCTGGTGATCGCCGGGTCGGAGTACGCCAACGCATTCAGTGAGCTGAACGACGCCGACGATCAGAGGGAGCGGTTCGAGTCCCAGGCCGAGGCCCGGGCCGCTGGTGACGAGGAGGCTCATCCGGTCGACGAGGATTACCTGCTCGCGCTGGAGTACGGGCTGCCTCCCACCGGGGGCCTTGGGATCGGGGTCGACCGTCTGGTCATGCTGCTCACCGATCAGTCGCACATCCGGGAAGTCATCCTCTTCCCCACCCTCAGACCCGAGGCCTGAGCCCCACCGGTTGGGTCGGACCCGGCAAGCAGCCAGGTCGGGAAGATTCCCTAGGTTCGAGCGGCGTCGACCCGGCCCAACAGATAGGCGCCCAAGCCGTGCAGGATCTGCTTCGGCTCGCCGTCGGGCACCCCCGCCAGGGCTGCAGCGGCGACATCGAGACGGCGGGTCGCTTCGGAGAGAGCGTTGTCGACATGGCCGCCTGCTCGCACGATGTCGATCACCTCGCCGACCACCGAGTCCGGGTATGGGCGGGCGGTCTCGAGCAGCTCCCGCACCCGCGGCCCCCTCTCGCCGGCCAGCGCCTCCAGCACCGGCATGGTGAACTTTCCCTCCCGGATGTCGGAGCCGGCCGGCTTGCCGATCATCTCCTCGTCTGCGACCAGGTCGAGGGCGTCGTCGGCGATCTGGAACACCATGCCCAGCTCCCAGGCCCACAACGACAAGGACTCGACCACGTCATCGTCGGCGTCGGCTGCGATCGCCCCGAGCCGGGCCGAGGTGCGGATCAACGACGCGGTCTTGCCCGCGATCACCTGCTCGTACTCGGCCACTCCGTGGTCGAGATCGAAGTCCAGTTGCAGCTCGCGGGTCTGGCCTTCGACCAACTCGGCGTAGGTGGCGGCGAGCAGCCGCACCGAGTCCTGGCTGAGGTGGGTGGCGGCGACCTCCGAGGCACGGGCCATGAGGAAGTCACCGGCGAGGATGGCGACGGTGTTGCTCCAGTTGGCGTTGACCGATGCCGCGCCCCTTCTCGTGTCGGCCTCGTCGATCACATCGTCGTGATAGAGGGACCCGACATGGATCAGCTCGACCGAGACCCCGGCCTCGACCGGGCGATGATCCCGCCCTTCCCCGAACTCGGCGGCAAGCAGGGCGAGCAGGGGACGGAACCGCTTGCCACCGGCCAGGAGCAGGTGCTGGGCGATCTTGGTGAGATAAGGATCGTCGGCCGCCGCCGCGTCCAACAAACGCTCCTCGACCCGGGTCAGGGAGTCCCAGACACCGGGGATGCGAATGAGACTTTGGAGGTCGTCCATCCGTGACGATGGTATTACGTGCGAGCGCCTCGGAGCCAAGCCCGGGGATCAAAGGCCACCCGGTGGTAAACTCGCCAACGTCAGGCTAGGGAGTCAGCAGTGTTTGAGCGCTTCACAGATCGTGCCCGCCGGGTGGTTGTCCTGGCTCAGGAAGAGGCGCGCCTCCTCAATCACAACTACATCGGCACCGAGCACATCCTCCTCGGTCTGTTGAACGAGGGCGAGGGCATCGCGGCCCAGGCCCTGGAGAGTCTCGACATCGACCTGGCCTCGGTGCGTGAAGAGGTGGTCAAGATCATCGGTCAGGGCCAGCAGTCTCCCTCCGGGCACATCCCTTTCACCCCGAGGGCGAAGAAGGTGCTCGAGCTCAGTCTGCGCGAGGCGCTCCAACTCGGCCACAACTACATCGGCACAGAGCACATCCTGCTCGGCCTGATCCGGGAGGGCGAGGGCGTCGCCGCCCAGGTGCTGCAACAACTGGGTGCCGAGCTGCAGAAGGTGCGCCAGACCGTCATCCAGCTGCTCTCCGGGCCGGGAGGGGGCGAGCAACAGTCGTCCGAGCCGAGCAGCGCCGGCGGTCGAGAGTCGTCGGCCGGAGGGTCCACCGTCCTCGACCAGTTCGGACGCAATTACACCCAGCTCGCCCGGGAGCGGAAGCTCGACCCGGTCATCGGTCGGCTTCGCGAGATCGAACGGGTCATGCAGATCCTCTCCCGTCGCACCAAGAACAACCCGGTCCTGATCGGAGAGCCCGGTGTCGGCAAGACCGCCATCGTCGAAGGGCTGGCCCAGCGAATCGTGGCCAAAGACGTCCCGGACAACCTCCAGGGCAAGAATCTCTACTCCCTAGACCTCGGTGCGCTCGTCGCCGGTTCCCGCTACCGCGGTGACTTCGAGGAGCGACTGAAGAAGGTCCTGAAGGAGATCAAGAGCAGGGGCGACATCATCCTCTTCATCGACGAGATTCATACCCTGGTCGGCGCCGGTGCCGCCGAGGGAGCGATCGACGCCGCCTCCATCCTCAAACCGATGCTGGCTCGCGGCGAGTTGCAGACGGTCGGCGCCACCACTCTCGAGGAGTACCGCAAGTACCTGGAGAAGGACTCTGCCCTGGAGCGCCGTTTCCAGCCGATCCAGGTGGACGAGCCCTCGGTGACCGAGACGATCCAGATCCTGATGGGTCTCAAGGACCGATACGAAGCCCACCACTCGGTCCGTTTCACCGATCAGGCCATCGTCTCCGCCGCCAACCTGGCCGACCGCTATCTCTCCGATCGATTCCTTCCCGACAAGGCGATCGACCTCATCGACGAGGCCGGCAGCCGGCAACGGATCCACCGGACCAGTGACGTCCCGGAGATAACCGCCATCGACCAAAAGCTGTCCGATCTTCGCCAGGACAAGCAAGACGCCGTAGCCCACGAGAACTACGAGCGGGCCGCCAACCTCAGAGACGAGGAGCGGGGGCTGCTCAGCGATCGCGCCGTCAAAGAGGCCAGCGAGGGCGATGTCGGATGGGTCATCGACGAGGAGGAGATCGCCGAGGTGCTGGCCCAGTGGACCGGGATCCCGGTCCATCGCCTCACCGAAGAGGAGACCTCCCGACTGGTCCACATGGAAGACGAGATGCACAAGCGCATCATCGGCCAGCACGACGCCATCGTGGCCGTGTCCAAGGCGATCCGGCGCACCCGGGCCGGGCTCAAGGATCCCCGTCGCCCTTCGGGGTCATTCATCTTCCTCGGGCCATCCGGCGTGGGAAAGACCGAGACCGCCAAGGCGCTGGCCCAGTTCCTGTTCGGTCAGGAGGATGCGCTGATCCAGCTCGACATGTCCGAGTACATGGAGAAGCACACGGTCAGCCGCCTGGTCGGGTCTCCCCCGGGATACGTCGGCTACGACGAGGGGGGACAGCTGACCGAGGCGGTCCGGCGCAAGCCGTTCTCCGTTGTGCTGTTCGACGAGATCGAGAAGGCCCACCCCGACGTGTTCAACACCCTGCTCCAGATCCTGGAGGAGGGCCGTCTCACCGATGCGCAAGGGCGGACGGTCGACTTCAAGAACACCGTCATCATCATGACCTCCAACCTGGGCACCAGGGACATGCACAAGAAGGCCGTCGGTTTCCATGCCGAGGACGAAGAGATGAACTACGAGCACATGAAGGAGCGGGTCACCGAGGAGCTCAAGAAGAGCTTCCGGCCCGAGTTCATCAACAGGCTCGACGAGATCATCGTCTTCCACGAGCTGACCATGGTCGAGCTCAAGCAGATCGTCGACCTGATGCTCGACCGTGTCCGGGAGCAACTCGACGCCCAGCATCTCGATCTGGTGCTCACCGACGACGCCAAGGAGTTCTTGGGTACGCGCGGATATGACCCCGAGCTCGGGGCCCGCCCCCTGCGGCGGGCCATCCAGCGTCTCCTCGAGGACCCGCTCAGCGAGCGTGTCCTCCTCGGCGAGTTCAAGGCGGGGATCACCATCCTGGTCGGTCTCGACGCCGAGAACCAGGAGCTCACCTTCGAGTCGGTGGCCACGCCCGACCGGTCGGCGGCGCCTCAACCGGAGATGGCCGCCCAGGACTGACCCCTAAAGCCGGCGTCTGTTTTGCCGATCATTCATGGGCAGATTCGTATGCCCATACTCGCACTTCTCCTCGCCATCTCGACTGCAGTCTCCGCACTGGCCACTCCCGAGTATGTCGCCGCGGGAGATGCCGCATACACCCTCGATCTCGAGGTCGACGGCTACGTCAATGGGCGCATGCCCAGCGACCGGCTGATGACGTTCGACGGCTGCACCCTGGAGCGGGACGCCGCCTACATGTACGCCCTGCTCATCGAGGCCGCCTCGCGTGACGGGGTCAGCATTGGCTGGGAGGACTGCTACCGGTCCTACAACACCCAGAAGTCCAGCTACGACCGGCGCTGCCCCGTCGTGGAGACACCGTTGTTGGAGGCCGATCCCGTGACCGGGGAGCTGGTGCAGATCGGGTCCCACTCGGAACGCGTCTGTTCCGGGCCTCCCATCGCCAAGGCAGGGAAGTCGAACCACGGATGGGGACGAGCGGTGGACTTCACCGACGGGAGAGGCATTCTCAGCTGCACCGACTCGACTTTCCGTTGGATGCAGGGCAACGCCCACCGCTTCGGGTGGGTCCATCCCACCTGGGCTCAATGCGGTAAGAGCAGCCAGGAGCCGTGGCACTGGGAGTACGCAGGCGTCACCGATCCTCTTCTGGTCGGCCAGGGCCAGCTGAACCCGGACCTGCTCAAACTGATCCAGTAGGGCTTCGGTCGGTTCGCCCGGGGAGGCGGTACACGCCTCCGATGATCACTGCGATGATGGGGAGGCTGAGGACGAGACCGTTGAGGCCCTTCTCGTCGGCGATGCCGATAGCGGCGAGAAGGCCGAGACCGGCACAGATGCCCACCACCGCCAGCACCGGTCGCCACCATGCCGGTGCCGATCGGGTGTCTTCCACCGGGCTCTCGTATCGGCCGAATATGGCCGCCATCCCAATGGTCACCAACCCGACGACCAGGAACCAGACCGGTCGGCTCGACCACCACCCCGCGGTGAGCGGCTCGATCCCGAGCCCGACGCCACCGGCCGCCAGGGATACCCCGATGACGATGACCATCGCGGTCAGGTGCCACAGATACAGGGTCATGATCCTGGCGCTGACCCCGACCACCATGGTCCAGGCGAGTCGACGCTGCATCAGCGCCCGGAGCGGGCCCTCTACCAACAGGGCGAGACCCGACTGGAACAGGCCGAGAAACGCCAGGGTGACCCGGGGCGGATAGGAGTTGGTGATCTCGGTGGTGTCCAACCCGACCATGGCGACGGGGTAGGGGCCGAGACCGACCAGGAGCAGCGCCCCGGCCAGGCCACCTGCGGCCATGACGGCTCGTTTCCAAATCTCGTCGACGGTTCCGTCGAGCCAGGCATAGCCGATCTGATGCACGGTCCCCCACACCAGGATGTAGTTGAGGAACCCGACCGGCACCAGGTCGAGCGAGATGGACAACCAGTCGCAGAGCCCGGCAAGGGCGAGCCCGGCCATGATCGACCACCAGCCGGACCGCTCCCAGATCCACAGTCCCACCGGGGCGATGGTGACGATCACCACATACGCCGCCAGGAACCAGGTCGGGACCAGCGCCACCTGAGAGGCGAGCTGGAGCACCTCCCAGTCGAGGCCCAGTCTGAGCCCGATCCAGCCACCGGCGGTCCATACGACCAGTAGCGGGACCACCGGGAGGGCGAGACGACGGAGCCGGGAGCGGAGCCAGCTCCCGTAGCTCTCCTGGCGACGCCGCGCCGAGCGCCAGGAGAGGCCATTGACATAGCCCCCGACCAGGAAGAAGACCGGCATCACCTGGAACACCCAGGTGAGGGGATGGGTCCAGTCGGCGAGGACGAGAAGATGTCCGGCGATCAGCTCGCCTTGCTCGACCGTGACCGCCGCCATCAGCCAGTGACCGAACACAACCACCAGGATCGAGGCGGCCCGGAGCAGATCGGCCACCCGGTTTCGCTCCGGAGGTGTGCTCTCGGCGATTCGTCGGATCGACGTCACGAAGCCCATCCCGGCCATTCTGGCTCTAACTTCAGCCGAGCGATGGAGCGCTTCACATGACCCGGCCGATCCGCTCGCTCCTCATCGTGGCCGGCGCCTACGTGGCCGCCCAGATGATGTCCGACGTCGCCAGTCTTCGTGTCATATCGATCGCCGGCAATGCGGTCGATGCCGGGACCCTGATCTACCCCTTCACCTTCACCCTGCGCGACCTGGTGCACAAGATCTCGGGCAAGACCGCGGCGCGGACCGTGATCGTGCTGGCGGCAGGGATCAACGTGCTCATGGCCGGCTTCTTCTGGCTGGTGGCACGACTCCCTCCCGACCCGCTCACCGGGCCCCAGCTCGAGTTCGGGACGGTCCTCTCCCCGGTCTGGGGGATCGTGGTGGCGTCGATCGCGGCCGAGGTCCTCGCCGAGCTCATCGACACCGAGGTCTACCAGCGATGGGAGCTCCGCTTCGGCCAACGGCACCAGTGGGGTCGAGTCCTGGCCAGCAACGCGGTGGCGATTCCGGTGGACTCGGCGGTCTTCGTCGGGCTGGCCACCATGTTCGGGATCTTCCCCTCCGAGGTGGCCTGGTCCATCTTCTGGGTGAACGTGGTGCTCACGGGTGTGGTCACGGTCGTGTCGATTCCGTGGATCTACTGGGTGCGGCCGGAGCCCCTGACGACGACCTAGCCGGATTCAGACCGTTAATGTGTCCTATTGGCAGGGTTTTGCCTGCCACTTCCAGAAAATACGGAGGAAAAACAGCGTGAAACGCTATCTGCGGTATCTCGCCCTCGTCACCGTCCTGGCACTGGTCCTTGCGGCCTGTGGCGACGGAGAGGGTGGAGACACCACCACAACGGCGGGCGAGGAGCCAACCACGACCGCCGGTGAAGAGCCGACCACCACGGCCGGCGGGGAGACGACCACCACGGCCGGAGAGCCGTCCGGCGATCTCGTCCTCGCTTGTCAGGTGACCGACACCGGTGGCATCGACGACAAGTCGTTCAACCAGACTGCCTTCAAGGGCATCACCGACGCCATCGACGCCGGTATCGCCGACCCGGAGTCGGACTACCTGGAGTCTCAGGCGGAGACTGACTACGGGCCGAACATCCAGTCCTGGCTCGATGCGGGCTGTGACCTGATCATCACCGTCGGGTTCCTGCTCGGCACCGCCACCCAGGAGGCTGCAGAAGCCAACCCGGACCAGCCGTTCGAGATCATCGACTTCGCCTACGACCCGGAGATCCCGAACGTGCGTGGAGCCGTGTTCGGCACCACCGATGCCGCCTTCCTGGCCGGGTACCTTGCCGCCGGGGTTTCCCAGACCGGGGTGGTAGCCACCTACGGTGGGATCCAGATCCCCTGTGGCGTGACCTGCTTCATGGACGGCTTCGTCTATGGCGTCCGCTACCACAACCAGGAGAAGGGGACCGACGTTCAGGTCCTCGGATGGGATCCCGAAGCGCAGACCGGATCGTTCACCGGTGACTTCGAGAACGCCGACAACGGCCGCAACCTCACCCAGTCCTTCGTCGACGAAGGCGCCGACGTCATCCTGCCCGTGGCAGGGCCGGTCGGGGTGGGCTCGGCAGCCCTGGCCCAGGAGCTGGGCAACGTGTGGGTCATCGGGGTCGACGCCGACTGGTTCGAGACCCTGCCCGAGTACAGCGACGTGATCCTCACATCAGTGCTCAAGGGACTCGACGTGGCCGTGTTCGACACGATCCAGGATGTGGCCGAGGGCACCTTCGAGGGCGGGACCCGTCTCTACACCATCGCCGAAGACGGCGTGGGCATCGGCCCGATCAACGAGGCGGTCGACGCCGAGTTGGCCGCCGAGGTCGAGGCGATCCGCGCCGGCCTGGTCGACGGCAGCATCGTTGCCGCCGACATGGCGGAGAGCGGATGATCCGACCCGGATCCGATTGAGAAAGAGCCCCCGCCCGGCGGGGGCTCTTTCG
>DATHUL010000194.1:0-14350 GCA_035462285.1 Acidimicrobiia bacterium | reverse complement strand
CGGTCCACAGGTCGCGATGTAGGGCGGCTCTCTCCAACTCGGTCATCTCGACCCGGGGAGTCGAGGCCACCCAGGCGAGCACCTCGAGCTGGGTTCCGTACTCGGAGCGGCACACGTCGCAGACTTCGACCAGGGCGCGGGCTTCGGCTTCGTCGGGCAGGGAGCCGTCGGCGAGCGCAGCGATCAGGTCGAGGTCGTGTTCATGCATTCGCAGTGTTTGATGGTCTCATTGGTCTCATTGGTTCCCCAGCTGGCCGGCGAGGAGACGGCGGCCGCGAAAGACCCGTGACTTGACCGTGCCGACAGGCACGCCGAGGACCGCCGCCGCCTCGGGCATGGTCAACCCTTCGAGATCGGAGAGGATCACGGCGTCCCGGAAGTCGGCGGGGAGCCGGGCCAGGGCCGCCTCGATCTCGGGGCGGAGCGCCGCCGAGTCGATCGCCTCCTCCGCCGACGGATCGGCGGGGTCGACATGGTCGGGAAGGGGCTGGATGGGTCTTCTCTGCGAGCGACGAATGTGGTCGTAGCAGGTGTTGACCGCGATCCGGTAGATCCAGGTGCCAAGCGCCGATCGGGCCTGGAACTGGGACGCCTTGCGGAAGACGGTGAGGAAGGTGTCCTGGGTGGCGTCGAGCGCCCGCTCCCGGTCCCCGAGGATTCGGAGACACACCGAGAACACCCGGTCTTCGTGAATGCGCATGACCGCGTCGAAAGCCGCTCGGTCACCGGACACGACCCGAGTCAGCAGCTCGGCTTCGTTCCCGGGGAGCGTCACGGGACAAATCGTACTTCCGCCAACTCGGCGTAAAAGGTTCCGTCCGGTTGTTGCGGGAAGTCGGTCATCCAGAGCAGCCAGTGCCCGTTCTGGCGTGCGGGGAGAGTGAACAGGGTGGCGCTGGGCTGAGCCGTCGCTCCCATGACCCGCTCCCAGCCTTCGATGTCCGGGGGAGGCTCAGGTGCCCAGTAGAGGCCGAACTCGGTGCCGGTGGAGAGCCCGACCAGCTGGACGTTCGACGGTGTGCCATTGACCTCGAAGCGAAGCCCGACCCCGGGCTTCTGCAATGAGAGCGGATCCTGGTAACGCTCCGACCGCCATGTCGTCGAGGCGCTTCCGTCGAGGACGTTCCCTATCGCCTCGTCGTTCTCTCCTCCCTCCCCGAACGGGTCGAAGGAATCGAACGCAACGACGGTGACGGGGGCGAGGGGCAGCGTGGTGCCGGGGACGCTGGTGGTCGTGGCCAGGGTCGCATTGCCCAAGGTCGAGGTCGGTGGCACGGGGAGGATCGGCCCCCCACCGATGAAGAGGCGGCCGAGAGCGACCAGGCCGACTGCCACCACCACCAGCCCCGCCGCCGCGTAGAGCAGCCGCCTCGAGCTCGACCGCGGCTCCGGTTGGACCGGGCGCAGCGTGGGGGAGGCGAGGAGCGCCTTCTCCAACTCGGCGGCCCCGAGCTCCCCGGACTGCGCCGCGCGCAGGACGTGGTCTATGGAGCGTGGCACTCCGTCGATGCTCTCCGACGGCGGCGGACCGCCGGGGGGAGCCCCGGTCAGGGCTGTCTCCAACGCTTCGGCCAGCGCCCGGACGTCGCCCCCCTGATCGGTTCGACGTTGCCGCCCGAACCCGCCCAGCTTGGCCGGGTGCGCCACCGAGTAGGAGATGGCGGAGAGGTCGAGCCGACCGTGGGTCCCTCCCGAGGCGTGCAATGCGGAGAGCGCACCGGCCAGCCCTGCAGCGTTGGGGAGGAACTCCTCGAGCTCGAGGGTCTGGGAAGCGGCGATCCGATCTGCGACGGTGGCGCCGCCGGTCCACTCACACACCGCGTAGGCCCCGCCGACCACCTCTTCGACCGCGAATACCCGTGCCAGATGCGGGTGCGAAGTCTTGGCCGCCTCGCTCACGCTGGCCACGAACCCGGATCGTCGCTCCTGGCTCGACTCGGGCCCCAGCGACCGGATCAGGACCGGGCGCTCCAGGGAGCTGTCGGTGGCGAGCCACTCCTCGACGTCGTCGTCGCGGCCCAGTCTCATCTCGAGTCGATAGCGGTCTGACACCGGCGGTGGCATTGGTCCCCTAGTTCAGCATCCGAGCGGGCTCAACCCTCGAATCGGAGCAACCGGAGCGCGGTGCCACCTGCCTTGAACCCTTCCCTCTCGTAGAGGCGACGCGCCCCCGAGTTCTCCGGGCGGAGATTGAGGACCATCACCCTGGCGCCGCTTCTGAGCGCCCACTGCCGGGCCGAGCGGACAAGCGAGGCGCCGACACCGCGTCCCGCGTAGCCCGGGGCCACGGCGACCCGCTGCAAGAAGGAGAGGCTCATC
Source organism: Acidimicrobiia bacterium (assembly GCA_035462285.1). Lineage (GTDB taxonomy): Bacteria > Actinomycetota > Acidimicrobiia > Spongiisociales > ZC4RG35 > JARDZU01. The sequence continues at coordinate 12,031 of DATHUL010000194.1, read as the reverse complement.
TGCGACCCGACCAGGGCGTATCCGGCCAGATCGCGGTCGAATCGCGCTTCGAGGACGACCGAGCGCGGCGTGGTCCTCATCGCTTCGCTCAAGCCGGCTTGGCTCATTCGCCAGAACTCCTCGAAGGCGAGACGGTCGACCGTGACCACATCGGTCCAGTCGGGGTGGTCGGACCACTCGATAACGTGCTCGGGGGCGGCGCCTTCGACCTCCAACACCCGCTCCATCACGACGAGATGACCGTAGTGCTGGAAGCCGGCCCGGACCCACATCTTTGCAGCCGACGGATAGAGGGCCGGCGAGTAGACGGTCCCGGACCCCAGCGGTGCCAGGTACTCGGCCACTGCCCGGAGGAACTCGGCGGAACCTCGCTCGAGTCGGACCGTTGCGTCGTGCACGTCGTCGTTCCAGGGCCGGGCCACTGCTTTGGCCCACCCTTTCCGCAGGGTCACCGGACCGGGCCATACGCCTTCGAGATGCAGACGATCGAGCACCTGTGGGAGAGTAAGGGCATGGAAGTCGTAGTGACCACGCACCCTTCGGCTTCCATGCACGACACCGGCGGGCGTCACCCGGAGCGACCGGAGCGGCTTGCCGCCATCCACCGGGGCTTGGCCGAAAGCGGTCTCGACCTGGTCGAGGTCGAGGCGCCCCCGATCGAGCGCGCCGAGCTGGCCTTGGTGCACGACCCGGACTACGTGGAGATGATCGAGGCGTTCTGCCTCTTCGGCGGTGGTGCACTCGACATGGACACCATCGCCTCCCGGGACAGCTGGACCGCGGCGCTCACCGCGGCCGGCGGAGTCAAGGCGGCGGTGCAGGCCCTCGAGGCACGTGACGATGCCACCGCGTTCGCGCTGTGCCGGCCGCCAGGACATCATGCACTACGGGACCGAGCCATGGGCTTCTGCCTGTTCAACAACGTGGCTGTGGTGGCGGCCTGGCTTCGGGCCAACGGCGAGCAGGTGGCAATCCTCGATTGGGACGTGCATCACGGGAACGGGACCCAGGCGCTGGTCGCAGCCGATCCCGGGGTGCTCTACATGTCGATCCATCAGAGCCCGTTCTACCCGTTCCAAGGCTTCGTCGAGGACATCGAGATCGGGGCCAAGGGGACCACGATCAACGTGCCGCTCCCGGCAGGGACCGCCGGTGACGTCTACCGGGCCGCCTGGGAAGGGCTGCTCCTGCCGGTGTTGGGGCAGTTCGAACCGGACTGGGTGCTGGTCAGCGCCGGGTACGACGCCCACACCGAGGATCCCCTGGCCGACTTCGACCTCCTCGATGCCGACTTCGGATGGATGGCCTCGCGTCTGGCTCGTGTCCATCGCCCGGAGCGAACCGTATTCGCCTTGGAGGGCGGGTACGACCTCGACGGTCTCCGACACTCCGCCCGGGCCACGGTGCAGGGCATGGCCGGTGAGGAGGGCTTTGGCCCTCCGCTCCGCTCGGTGCCGGGGGCGGCCACCGCCCTCGACGAGGCTCACGCCCCCGTCTCCCGACACTGGACTTTCTGAGAACCTCTTCAATCCCCGGGGCTCCGACGCCGATAACCACTCCCCAGGGACTAATCGGGAAGGAACATGGACATCAACATCGAAGGACTTCTCCGTCAGGCTGCCTCGGCGGGGGCATCGGACCTGCATCTCAAGGTCGGATCCCCTCCCGTGGCGAGGATCGGCGGGGAGCTGGAGAGGCTGGAAGGGTTCGCCGACCTGACTCCTGCCGACACCCAGGCGTTGGCCGAGGCGCTGTTCACCCCACGGGCGGCCCAGGACTTCAAGGAGACCGGCACCGCCGATTTCGCCTTCGGTCGTCCCGACACCGGAAGGTTCCGCGCCACCGCCTTCCGGCAACGTGGCTCGGTTTCGGTCGTGCTCCGACGTGTCGTCCCCGGGGCGAGGTCCTTCGCCGAGCTCGGGCTGCCCCGTGTCGTCGAGAAGCTGGCCAAGGCCGACTCCGGACTGCTGCTGATCACCGGCCCTTCCGGGTCGGGGAAGACCGCCACCATGGCTTCGTTGCTCGACTGGATCAACGCCAACCGGGGGGTTTCCATCCTCACCGTCGAAGACCCGATCGAGGTGCTCCACCCCGACAAGATGAGCGTGGTGGTGCAACGCGAGGTCGGGGTCGACACCCCGACCGCCGCCGATGCGATCAGGAGTGCGATGCGTCACGACTCCGATGTGCTCATGATCTCCGAGATCGACGATCTCGAGACTGCTCGCGCCGCCATCGCCGCCGCCGAGACCGGGCACCTGGTGATCTCCTCGATGCGGACCACCGATCCTGCCGACACAATCGACCGAATCGTGTCCCTCTTTCCCGAGACCCAGCAGCGGGTCGTGCGCATCCAGCTCGCCACCCAGCTCCTCGGCATCATCAGCCAGCGTCTCCTCGACAGCCAGAGCAACGGGAAGTCGCTCGCCTGCGAGCTGATGACCAACAACGAGCGGGTCCAGGAGTGGATCATCGGCGGGGACGGATCCTCGACCCTGGTCGAGATCATCAAGGAGAGCGAGTTCTTCGGGATGCAGACCATGGACGCAGCCCTGCTCAAGCTGGTGGTGGACAGGGCGGTGGAGTTGCCCGAGGCCATTCCGTTCGCCAGGAACGTCCACGACATGCGGGCCAAGGCGATGGAAGCCGGAATTCAGATATAGGCCATTAGGTCATAGGCCAGAAGGGCCGGCCTCTGGCTCAGGGCTTGGGGCTTGTGGCTTGTGCTTGTGGCTCGGGCCTATGGCTTAACCTCGTCGGGTGATTCCCGACCGGCTCCAGTTCCTGGTTTCACCGGATCTTCCCCCCGCCCAGCTGGCCGAGGTGTTCTCCGCCGCCGGTCACCAGCTGTTCCTGGTCGGGGGGTCGGTCCGCGACGCCTTTCTCCAACGTCGGGTCGAGGATTTCGATTTCGCCACCGATGCCCGGCCCGAGCGCATCGCCCAGCTCCTCGGGCCCTGGGCCGACGTGATGTACACGGTGGGGGCGACCTTCGGCACGGTGGCCGCCCGAAAGAACGGGCTCACCGTCGAGGTGACCACCTTCCGCGCCGAGGTCTACCGGGACGACTCGCGCAAGCCCCACGTCACGTTCTCCGACGACATCGAGACCGATCTGTCCCGTCGTGACTTCACGGTCAACGCCATCGCGCTCTCCCTGATGGACATGAGGCCGATCGACCCCCACCACGGTCTCGCCGATCTGGCGGCCAGGGTGCTCAGGACCCCCCTCGACCCGACCATCTCCTTCTCCGAGGACCCGCACCGGATGATGCGTCTCTTCCGGTTCCAGGCGACCCTCGGGTTCAAGCCCGACCCCGCCACCGTCGAGGCGGTCTCGCAGATGGGGGACCGTCTCGGCATCATCTCGGCGGAGCGGATCAGGGACGAGCTGTCCAAGCTGATCGTGGCCCCGGCGCCGGGCAAGGCCCTGGCTCGGGTCGTCGCCACCGGGCTGAGCACACACTTCCTCCCCGAGTTGCCTGCCCTCGCCATGGAACAGGATCCTCATCAACGGCACAAGGACGTGCTGGCCCACACCCTGGCCGTGGTGGACAAGGCCTCGCCCGACCTGGTCCTGCGTCTGGCCGCCCTGTTTCACGACATCGGCAAGCCCGACACTCGTCAGTTTGGCCCCGACGGCGTGTCCTTCCATCATCACGAGGTGGTGGGGGCGAGGATGACCCGACGCCGGATGAAGGCTCTCCGCTACCCGAAGGAGGTCGTCGACGACGTCTCCAAGCTGGTCTTCCTCCATCTCCGCCCGCACACACTCAAGATGGGCTGGACCGACGCTGCCGTCCGACGGTACGTCCGCGACGCCGGCCCCCTGCTCGACCGTCTCAACGAGTTGGTCAGATGCGACGTCACCACCGCCAACCCGCGCCGGCAGCGGGCGATCCAGAACCAGATCGACGAGTTGGAGCAGCGGATCGCCGAGCTGGGCGCCAGAGAGGAGATTTCCCGGCTCAGGGCTCCGATCGATGGGCACCAGGTGATGGGATACCTCGGGATTGGTCCGGGTCCCCGGATCGGTGACATCATGGGACTGATGCTGGAGAGAAGGATCGAAGAGGGCCCGTACACCAGGAGCGAGGCTTACGCCATGGTTCGCCAGTGGGCCATGGCCCAGGGCATCCCCGACCCTGGCCCGCCACCGGACGAGGAGGAGTGAGTGAAGGTAGTACTTGCCTATTCCGGCGGTCTCGACACCTCGGTGATACTCGCCTGGCTGCGCGAGGAGCGCGATGCAGAGGTGATCGCCTACACCGCCGATGTCGGCCAGGGCGAAGAGGTGGGGGAGGCCAAGGTCAAGGCACTGGCCACGGGAGCCGTCGAAGCGGTGGTCGAAGATCTCCGACATCGGTTCGTGACCGGCGCCGTCTTCCCCGCCCTGAGGGCCGCTGCCGTCTACGAGGGGCACTACCTGCTCGGCACCTCCCTCGCTCGCCCCATCATCAGCGAGGGCATGGTTCGCACCGCGCGCTCCTTCGGTGCCGATGCCATCGCCCACGGCGCCACCGGCAAGGGTAACGACCAGGTTCGCTTCGAGCTGTCCGTCGCCGCGTTGGCGCCCGACCTGCGTGTCATCGCTCCATGGAGGGAGTGGGATCTGGGGGGACGAGCCGAGTTGATCGAGTACGCGGCCCAACGCGGGATCGCGGTCCCGGTGACCCAGGCCGACCCCTTCTCGATGGACGCCAATCTCTTCCACGTCTCCTATGAGGGTGGAGTCCTCGAGGACCCATGGGAGCCACCGCCCCCGAAGATGTTCCGGCTCACCGTCGACCCGGTGGACGCTCCCGAGCAACCCGAGGAGGTGGTGGTCGGCTTCGCCGAGGGGAACCCGGTCAGCATCAACGGAGAGGCGCTCGACCCGGTCGAGCTGCTCGAGGCGGCCAATGCCATCGCCGGCCGACACGGGGTCGGAAGGGTGGATCTGGTCGAGAACCGGTTCGTGGGGATCAAGAGCCGCGGGGTGTACGAGACGCCGGGGGGGACGTTGCTCCATCTCGCCCACCGCGCCGTCGAGTCGATCACTCTCGACCGTGAGGTGCTCCATCTCCGGGACAGCCTGATATCCCGTTACTCCGAGATCGTCTACAACGGGTTCTGGTTCAGCCCGGAACGGACCGCCCTGCAGAGCCTGATCGACCACATCCAACAGCCGGTCAACGGCGAGGCCAGGCTGGAGCTGTACAAGGGAGGCGCCGCGGTGACCGGGAGACGGTCCCCCAACACCCTCCACGACCCGGATGCGGCCACGTTCGAGGCCGACGATGCTTTTCGCCATGCCGACGCCGAAGGATTCATCTCCCTAAACGCCCTGCGGATCAGGGGCTACGGTGGCGGGGAGGAGACGTGACCCTCTGGGGAGGGCGGTTCGACTCTCCTCCCGGCGAGACCCTGTGGGACTACACCACCGACGACGCCGACCGTCGTCTCCTCGCCGACGATGTCGACGGCTCGATCGCGCACGTCACCATGCTCGGAGAGACCGGGATCCTGAGCCCGGAGGAGACGGCCACCCTGCTCGACGGGCTGGGTGCGATCAAGATCGAGGCGGACGGCCAGAGCTTTGAGTTCAGCGATGCCGACGAGGACGTGCACAGCGCGGTGGAGCGAAGGCTCTTCGAGCTGATCGGGGAGGTGGCGGGAAAGATGCACACCGCCCGCTCCCGCAACGACCAGGTCGCGCTCGACGTGCGGCTCTATGCCCGCCGCTCCGCCACAGGGCGGATCGATCAGCTCCACCGATACGTCTCGACCCTGGCCGAACTGGCCGAGGCGCAGGCGGCGACCGTGGTGCCCTCCTACACCCATCTCCAGCAGGCGCAGCCGACCACGCTCGGGCCTCACCTGATGGCGCATGCGTGGATGGCGGTGCGCGACGCAGAGCGGTTCGCCGGGGCGCGGCGCCGGATCGATGTGTCTCCACTCGGCGCCGGCGCATCGGCCGGGACCTCGCTCCCGATCGATCCCGAGTCGACGGCGAGGGCCTTGGGGATGGGTGCGGTGTTCGACAACTCGCTCGACGCGGTCGGTGCCCGGGACCATCTAGCCGAGTTCATCTTCTGCTGCGCCCAGGCCATGGTCAATCTCTCCCGCCTCGCCGAGGAGATCGTCTTGTGGGCCACTCCCGAGTTCGGACGGGTCAGGCTGGGGGACAACGTGACCACCGGGTCCTCGGCCCTCCCCCAGAAGCGGAATCCGGACATCGCCGAGCTGATCCGGGGCCGGGCGGCGCGGGTGGCGGGTCTGCTCGGTGCGATCATGACCCTTCAAAAAGGTCTCCCCCTCAGCTACAACCGCGACCTGCAGGAAGACAAGAGGTTGTTGTTCGACGCCGATGACCTCCTTGCCGGGTCATTGCACGCCATGACCGAGCTGGTGGGCCAGACCGAGTTCCTCGCGGTCGCCCCGATGCTTGAGACGGCCAGCCTCGATCTGGCCGAGGCCCTGGTGGGGCGGGGTGTCCCATTCCGTGAGGCCCACGGAGCGGTGGGAAGACTGCTCCTGGGTCTGGAGGGAGAAGGCCGGTCGCTGGCCGATGCGACGATCGCCGACCTGCATGCCGCCCATGACAGCTTCGATCGGCTCGACCTTGAGCTCATCGACCCGGCCGCCTCGGTCGTGCGGCGGCACAGCCCCGGCGGGGGCAGCCCCGAGTCGGTGCACATCCAGGTGGCAGATATTCGCAGGCTGGTGGCCGAGCAGCGCCAGTGATGCTGCGCCGGTTCGACCCGCTCAGGAAACGCCGACGTGAGGTGCTCGGTGTCCCGATGGCCTACGTCGAGCACGGCAAGGGCGACCCGATCGTCTTCCTCCACGGCAACCCCACCTCGTCCTACCTGTGGAGAAAGGTCATCCCCGCGGTAGCGGGGGTCGGCCGCTGCATCGCCCCCGACCTGATCGGCATGGGCGACTCGGCCAAGGTGTTCCGTGGCCCCCACACCTACACCTTTCTCGACCACCAGGCCTACCTCGAGGCCTTTCTCGACGGTCTGGGGATCGAAGAGAACGTCACCCTGGTCGGTCACGACTGGGGTGGTCCGCTTCTCTTCGACTGGGGTCGCCGTCACCCGGAGTCGATTCGGGCCGTGGCCTACATGGAGACCATCGTCACCCCGCTGACGTGGGCCGACTGGCCGGAAGCGGCTCGTCGCATCTTCGAGGGACTTCGCTCCGAAGCAGGAGAGGAGATGGTGCTGGAGAAGAACGTGTTCGTCGAACGCCTCCTCCCGGCATCGGTCCTCGACCCGATGCCCCAGGCCGTGCTCGATGTCTATCGCAAGCCGTTCCGGGAATTAGGGGAGTCGAGACGCCCAACCCTCACCTGGCCGCGGGAGATACCCCTCGACGGCGAGCCGGCCAACGTGACCGCCATCGTCGCCGCGAATGAGACCTGGCTGGAAGGCGGGCAGGTGCCCAAGCTGTTCGTCAACGCCGAGCCGGGTTCGATCCTGGTGGGGCGGCAGCGGGAAGTCTGCCGCCGCTGGGCAAACCAGGAGGAGGTGACGGTCCGCGGCCTGCACTACGTCCAGGAGGATTCCGGCGAGGAGATCGGGGTCGCCATCGCCTCGTGGCTCGACTCGCTCTGAGCTTGCCCTCCTAACGTGAGCTTGTGATCTTCCTGGTGATCCCCGCCCTGGTGATAGCCGCGGTCAGCCTCGCCTCATTCGCCGGACGGTGGGTCTGGTGGCTCGACGTCCTGGCCAACTTCCGGGCCCAGTACGTGGTCGTCCTTCTCGTGGCCGGACTGGCGATAGCCGCCTCTCGCTGGCGTCGCACCGGGCTCGGCATCCTCGCGGTGGCCCTGATCAACCTGTTGTTCGTCGCCCCCCTCTATGTGGGGTCCCCGGGCGACCCGGTAGCCGGCGCCCCCGATGTCCGGGTGATGAGTCTCAACCTGCTCTCCACCAACGAGAGCTACAACGAGGTCATCGAGTACATCGCAGCGGCGGATCCCGACGTGGTGTTGCTCCACGAGGCGAGCCGGCCCTGGGAGGTGGCGATCGAATCGGCCGGGCTCGACTACGAGATAGTGCGGGGACGATCCGACCAGCTGATCTTCGGGACGCTCGTCCTCACCCGCGATCCGGTCGAAGCGGTCTCCTACGGGTTCGCCGAGCGGGCTGCCCGCGCCATCGCCCTGACCTACCAGCCGGAGGGCTGGCCGGTGCCGGTGCAGATCCTCTCCAGCCATCCCCTCGCCCCCACCACCGCGGAGAGGGCCGGGCTTCGCGACGCCCAGCTCGCCTTCGCCGCCGACTGGGCCTCGGAGCAGGAGGGGGCGTTCCTGGTGGTCGGCGATCTCAACGCATCCCCCTGGTCCTGGCCCTTCCGCCGGCTGGTCGGCGAGGGAACCCTGCGCAACTCCCAGCTCGGCTTCGGTCTCCAGGCCAGCTTCCCCGCCGACACCTTCTTCCTGCTCCGGGTCCCGATCGACCATCTCCTCCACAGCGACCAGCTCAGGGTTCGCGACCGCCGGCTCGGCCCGGTCCTCGGGTCGGACCACTTCCCCCTGATCGTCGACCTGGAGCACGCCCCTTCGCAGTGATCGGGATGCACCCGAGGAGGTGTGAACGGCCCCTCTCCCCTTCCCATGGAAGCGAGGGACCGAGGTACCGTTCCAGACATGACCGACCAGTTCGCCCAGCGGCGGCGGCGTCTTGCCGATGAGATCGGGGAAGATGCCATCGCCATCGTCCCCGCCGCGGTCGAGGTCACCCGAAGCAACGACACCCACTTCGACTTCCACCAGGACCCCGACTTCTGGTACCTGACCGGCTTTCACGAGCCCGAGGCGGTGGCGGTCCTGACCCCGGGTCACAGCGAGGGGGACTACACCTTGTTCGTCAGACCCCGGGACCCCGAGATGGAGGCGTGGAACGGCTACCGGGTGGGTGCGGAACGGGCCCAGGAGTTGTTCGGGGCGGCCCGTGCCTATGAGATAGACGAGTTGGACGAGGTGCTGACCCGGCTCATGATCGGACGCGAGGCTCTCTGGTACCGGAGCGGAAACCCCCATCACGACGATCGGGTCGGTGGGATCATCGCCCGGGCCCGAAGCCATCGCGAGCGATACGGGGGGGCGGTCCCATCGGCGGTGAGGGACATATCGGTCCTCCTCTCCGAGATGCGTCTGATCAAGACCGAGGAGGAGGTGGAGATTCTGCGCCGGGCCTGCGCCCTCTCCGCCCGGGGTCATTCCGAGGCGATGCGATTCGCCGCCCCCGGTCTCCATGAGTACCAGGTGCAGGCCGCACTCGAGTACTTCTGGCGTCAGGCGGGCGCCCGCCACAACGGATACTCCTCGATCGTGGCCTCGGGGGCCAACGCCTGCGTTCTCCACTACATCGAGAACGATCGCCTGATCGGCGACGGCGATCTGATCCTCATCGACGGCGCCGCCGAGGTCGAGGGCTACTCGTCGGACATCACCCGCACCTTCCCCGCCAACGGGAGGTTCACCGGCCCGCAACGCGCCCTGTACGAGGTGGTGCATCGGGCCTTTCTCAAAGGTCTCGACCTGTCCGCACCCGGGTCGAGTCTGCGGGCGATTCACGACGCCGCCACCCGGGTGCTGACCGAGGGACTGGTGGATCTCGGGCTACTCCCGAAAGATGTCGACACCTCCCTGTCGATGCATCACTACAACCAGTTCTACTTCCACAGCACCAGCCACTGGCTTGGTCTCGACGTCCATGACATGGGCACATACCGGATCCAGGGCACACCCAGGAAGCTGGAGCCGGGGATGACGTTCACGGTGGAGCCGGGGCTCTACATCTCGCCGGAGAAGGGCGAGATCACCCTGACCTTGCTCGAGTACGACCAGGACGAGTGGAACCAACGCAGGATCCTGGAAGGGCGGGCGGCAGCGATGGCCAAGGAGACAGAGGCGCGCGAGGCGGCGGAGAAGATCACCCACACCGTGCCGGCGGAGTTCCTCGGCATCGGGATCCGTATCGAGGACGACCTCCTGATCACCGACGACGGCCACGAGAACCTGTCATCGGCGGTCCCGTCTCGAATCGACGAGGTGGAAGCGCTGTGTTCCGAGACCTCGGTGTTGCCCCCGGGTTGAGCCGAGGCGGAAGTCTCAGCTCATCGCCGGGATGGCGTAGAGCAGGATGGCGAAGAAGTGAAAGCTGCTCCCGGCGATCACCAGGACGTGGAACAGCTCGTGGTGGGAGAAGGTCCTGGGGAAGAGCTTGGGCCATCTGACCGCATAGAACACGGTTCCGATCGTGTAGCAGGCCCCGCCCAGGACGATCAGGGCGATCGCCCCCGGGCCCAGCTCACGCCATATCCACGGCACCCAGATCAGGGCGGACCAGCCCATCACCATCTGCAGGGTGACCGAGAGCGAGGTGCGGACATCGGGCATCAGGGCCTTGAGCAGGATGCCGGTGGCGGCGATGCCCCAAACCACGCCCAGGGCGAGGAGGAGGGTGGTCCCGTCGAGCGATGCGATGGCGATCGGGGTGAAGGTGCCTGCGACGACGAGGAAGATCATCGCGTGGTCCAGCTTCTGAAACCTCGTCTTCCATGCCGGCTTCCACGGAACCGAGTGGTAGAGCGAGGAGATGACGTACATCACGAGGAGCGCGCCGCCGAAGATGACGGCTCCGACCACCGCCCGGGCCCGCCCGTCGGTACGGTCGAGGAGGACGGCGAGCCCGATGGCGGTGGCGACCGCAGCCGACCCGTGGAGGAATCCTCGAACCGGGTTCTGCATCTTGCCGAGTGTGAGCCGGTCCATCCCTGATCAGAGTATCGGCAGCCCTGGCCAAGAGAGAAAGGTCGAATGACCTAGAGCCGAGTCGGGTCGTCGCCGGCAAGACCGGTACCATGAGAGGGACCCGTCATGGCTCTTGGTGTCCTCTACCGCCTCTACGAGCGAAATCTCGTCAACGGTCTCGATCGGGACCGGCTGCCTCGCCACATCGGGATCGTCCTCGACGGGCATCGGCGCCACGCCCGTGAGGAACGACTTCCCACCTACACCGACAGCTACCGGGTCGGGATGCGGCGTTTCGAGGAGTTCCTCGGCTGGGCCGACGAGCTGGAGATCCCGGCGGTCACCGCCTGGGTCTTGTCCAGGGAGAACCTGTCCCGACCCGCCGACGAGCTCTATCCGTACTTCGAGGTCCTGGTCGAGTTGTTCGGTCGGCTTCCCGCTCTCTGCGCCGACTACGACATGGGGATCAGGTTCATCGGGAGTCTCGACCTCCTCCCCGACCAACTGGTGTCGGCGGCAAAGGCGGCAGAAGAAGCTCAGCCCTGGGGCGCGCGCCGTCTCAACATCGCCATGGGCTACGGGGGTCGCCAGGAGATCGTCGACGCGGCCAAGGACCTGGTCTCCAAGCTGATCGCCGACGGTGTCCCTCCCGACGAGATCGGGAACCACATCGACGCCGATGCGCTCGCCTCCCACATGTACTCGGCCGATTTGCCCGATCCGGACCTACTCATCCGGACCTCCGGTGAGTCACGTCTGTCCGGGTTCCTTCTCTGGCAGTCGGCTTACGCAGAGTTCGTCTTCGTCGACGTCAACTGGCCCGCCTTCCGCCGGGTCGACTTCCTCCGCGCCCTGCGCGACTTCACCACCCGGGAACGGCGATTCGGCAAGTGACCAACACGAGCTACGAGCCAAAGGGTCGGATGCTCACTCGGTGATCATCGCCTGGTCGAGATGCCTCACGTCGCCGAGTTGGCGCAGGGAAAAGCCCCAGCCGGTGCTGATCCGGGACATGGTGAGACGGGACACGCCGGTGTGGGGCTGACGGAACCGGTCCCATTCCCAGGGCACCGGGTCGAGACCGAGGAGATGGCCCAGGATGAGGGCGTTGGTCCCGGCATGAGCCACGATCACGACACGTTTCTCCGGGTCGTCGACGTTCCAGAGATGGCGGTCGCCAGGGCTGGCGGGGTGGACGCCGTGGGAGTCGAGGGTGGAGATCAGCCCGGTGACCACCCGCTGATGGAAGTCACGGAACGACTCGCCCTCGGGCAAGCCGTCCCAC
>DATHUL010000193.1:0-3346 GCA_035462285.1 Acidimicrobiia bacterium | reverse complement strand
ACCAGCTTCTTGGGCACCTCGGCCTTGATCAGATGGCCGAGTTGGACCCGGCTCCCATTCAGGGGCCGGATGTTGCCTCCGACCGCGATGGTCCTCTCCCGGTCCTCGACCACCCGTCGCATCGCCCCGACCAGGCACTTGGCATCGAGGATGACGTCGGCGTCGGTGCAGAGGACGTAGGGATAGCGGGCCGCGTTGATCCCGGCATTGAGGGCATCGGCCCGGCCCCCGTTCTCCTTGTCGATCACGGTGATGTCGACCGTCCCCCGCCCTCGGTAGATGCCCCGGACCGGAGCCGTGGGGATGTCGGGTCGATAGGGGACCCGAACCCGCTCCAGGTTGAACGCCTCGATCAACTCGGCCAGGGTCTCGTCGCTGGACCCGTCGTTGGTGACCACGATCTCGAATCGGGGGTACCCGACGATCGACATCGAACGTACCGAGGCGACGATGCCAACCGCCTCGTTGTAGGCGGGGATGACGATCGAGACCGGGGGCGAGGTGTAGCTGGAGAGCATCTCGGAGACCCGGCCGAAACGGTTGAGATGATGGATCCGTCGCATCACCGCGCCCGAGCGCAGCCCGAGGCCGATCATGTACATCTGCATGAGGATGAAGTAGACGAGGGTGGCATAGCCGGCCCAGGCGAGAACGTCGTGGATCACACCATCATCCGATCCCCGGCGATGACATACTCGAGGAGGAGGACGTCCTCGTGGCTGGCCACCCCGGCCTCGTCACGAAGACGGGCCGCGGTGAGGGTCCCGATGTCGGCGAGGGCCTCGGCGGCCGCCTCCCGGGCAGACTGATCGGCGGACCTCATCGTCGCCAACAGCACCTGGTCCCCTCTCGGCAGCGAACCGAGCGCGGCCGCAGAGTTGCGTCGCACCCACCAGTTCTCATCCTCGAGCCGGGCGGCCAGGGCGCGGTTCACCGAAGGATCGCCGATGTGGCCGAGCGCGGTTGCCGCCTTGGCCCTCAGTCTCCAGTCCGGGGAGCGGAGGGCGTGGTCGAGTGGGGGTATCGCCATCGGGCCGCCGACGAACCCGAGCGCTTCGATGGCCGCCAGCTGGACCTCGGGATCCGAGGCGACTCGGAGGACACCGGACAGGACCGGGCCGATCTCGCGGTCGCCGATGGTGCCCAACACCCTGATCGCCTCGATGACTCCCCGGTTCTCGTCGTGGCCCAGGTTGACCCTTATGTAGGCGGCGAGGGGCCAGGTCGCCTTCGCCCCGAACCCGATCAAGGTGTCGGCGAAGCGGACTCGCACCCACGGGTCCTCGATGCCGAGCCTCTCCAGGATGGCGTCGATCCCGGCCGTGTGCTGCATCCGGCCCAGACCCCGGGCGCACTGGATCCTGATCTCTGGCTCCCGGTCGGATAGGTGCTCGATGAGGACGGGGGCGGTGGTCTCGTCGCCGATCTCGGCCAGCGAGACGGCGGCCCGGAGCCGTCGGCCCAGCGGGAACCTGCTCCGCAACTTGGCCTCCTGTCGCTTGACCACACCGAGACCGTCGACCAGCCCGGTGAGGGTCTCGATCTCGCCACCGGACACCACGTTGCGCAGGTCGATGACGGCGTCGATGAAGGCGTCGTCGTCGGCCGCCGCCTCGCCGATCCGGTCGCTGTGCTGGTTGGAGGCGAGATGCCGGCTCAGCGTGGCCACGTAGCCGGCGCGCCTCAGCGCATGGCGCTCGGTGCGCTTGCGGTGGAACGCCTTCACCAGGACCAGCCCCAGGAGCAGGACTATGTCTACGACGAAGACGATCACGACCGCGATCAAGCCGATCGTGGTTGCGTTCATGAGATATCCCTGGTCTCTACATCGGTCGATGCGGAGACCGGATTGAGCAGACCGGGCTCAGTCGGGAAGACGCTGACGGACCCTGGCCAGCAGCTCGGGGAGACGGAACGGCTTCCTGATGAAGTCGACGGCACCGGATTCGAAGCTGTTGACCACGGTCCGCTCGTCGTCGACGCCGGAGAGCATGATGGTCTGGATCATGTGCCCTTCCTGTTGCCAGCGGTCGATTATCTCCAGCCCGAGCATCCCCGGCATCAGCTGGTCGAGGATCACGAGGTCGTATCCCCCCTCGATCCCCTTCTCGTAGGCCTCGACACCGTTTCCCGCAGTGTCGACCGCATAGCCCTCCAGTTCGAGAGCGGTGACCAGCACGGTCGTGACCGTTTCCGAGTCGTCGGCGACGAGAACGCGCTTTTGCTCATCCATCTGGGCTCTCGCAGACCTCCGCAGACCTTTCTTGTCGCCTGATGATGGCAGACAGGAGCCGCTCAGTCGGGGGATGTCCCCGGTCAGGTCGCGAAAGCGAAGTATCTTCTGACGGCTGGGAGACCTGATCTGAGAGCTGGACGCGCCCATGACCACGATTCCCGAACATGAGAGGGTCAGGCTCGAGGCAGTCGCTGGTCCCAACCGCCCCATCGAGGACCTCATCGCCCGCCGCCTCGGGGGAGAGCCCCTCCAGTACATCGAGGGGACGGCGGCCTTTGGCCCCCTCGATCTCGTGGTCGATGAGAGGGTCTTGATCCCGAGGCCCGAGACCGAAGGCATGTTCGACCTGGCGATCCGAATGGTGCGCAGCCCGGAGATCATCGTCGACCTGTGCACCGGGTCGGGCGCCCTCGCCCTCGCCCTGAAGAGTCGGTTCCCCTCGGCCGCGGTGTTCGCCACCGACATCTCCTCCGATGCGATCGAGGTCGCGTCCGACAACCGGTACCGGACCGGGCTCCAGATCTATCTCGCCGAAGGGGACCTCTTCGATCCGCTCCCCACCGCGATACTCGGGTCGGTCGACCTGATCGTGGCCAATCCTCCCTATGTCGCCGAGGTGGACTTCGCCCGGCTCCCCGCCGACGTGCAGCGGGAGCCGAAGGTGGCCCTGGTCGCCGGGCCGACCGGGCTCGAGGTCATCCAGAGAATCGGAGCCTCGGCGGCGGCATGGCTCCGCCCCGGGGGTGTCGTCGTCTGCGAGATCGGGGAGCGACAGGGAGTCTCGGCGACCAGCTCGTTCATGGATCTCCCCGCCATCGTTCGCCAGGACCTGAGCGGTCGTGATCGGTACATCGTCGCGGTCAAACCGTGAGCATCGAGAGTGCCGTAGCCGCGATACGGCGGGGGGAGGTGGTGGGTCTCCCCACCGACACCGTGTACGGGATCGCAGTGGATCCCTACCAGCGCGACGCCTTGGGGCTCCTCTATGACGCCAAGGGGCGCGCCACGGAAAAGCCGATCCCGGTCCTCGCTGCCGACCTCTCCGATGCTCGGGGCGTCGGGATGATCCCACCCGGGGTGGAGCGGCACTGGCCCGGTGCGCTCACTGTT
>DATHUL010000192.1:0-2885 GCA_035462285.1 Acidimicrobiia bacterium | reverse complement strand
CGAGACCAAGCTGACCAGGCTCGAAGTGGCCGGCCTGGCCTCCTATCGGCCGGCGGTGACCGTGCTGCAACGCGCCGAGCTGGTCGAGCGTCTCGGGCGCGTGGTCGAGGCCCGGACCCTGACCTTGGGTGAGGAAGGTCGGATCGTCTATCTCCAGCTGAACGATCTTCTCTCCGGTGTCGACTTCACCAAACGAGCGGTGTTGCGCGACTATCTGAGACCGCTCCGGTCGAGCACGGTCCGTCAGGGCATGGAGGACTTGAGCGCCCTGACCGCCACCGACCTGGAGGACCCGAGTCGGGTCGGAAAGGAACTGGGCTTCCCCGATCTCGACGACCCGGCCGACCCGAGGGGTTACCGCATACTCTCTCAGGTGGGGCGACTCCCCGACTCTGTCCGTGACGACATCGTCCGTCATTTCGGGTCCGCCTCCCGTCTCCTCCGCTCCCGCGTCGAGGAGTTGCTCTCGGTCGAGGGCGTCGGCGAGACCCGCGCCGGGCAGCTGCGCGCCTACTTCGATCGTCTTCTCGACAAGGTGGACGAATGGGAGCCGGTGCTGGATTGAAGAGCGGCACCGGTACACTCCGCACCCGCATATGGCTTCAGCAGCGTCCAAATACTCGGTAGGCGACAAGGTGGTGCACCCCCAACACGGGGCGGCCACCATCCAGAAGCGGCTCAAGCAGGAGTTCGGCGGGAAGAAGCAGGACTACTTCGTCCTCGACATCGCCACCGAGCAGTTGACGGTCATGGTTCCCCTGGACAAGGTGGACGACCTGATCCGCCCTGTCATCTCCAAGACCAAGTCACGGGACGTCCTCAAGTCGTTGAAGGGCGAGCCCGAGGAGGCCGGGTCGAACTGGAGCCGTTGGTACAAGGTCCTCAACGAGAAGATGACCTCCGGTGACATCTTCCAGGTCGCAGAGGTGGTGCGCGACCTGTCCTTCGCCCAGCAGACCAAGGGGATAAGCCCGGCCTTGAAGCGAATGTTGTCCAAGGCCCGTCTCACCCTGAGCTCTGAGCTGGCGTTCAGCCTCGAGATCGACGAGGAAGAGGCGATCAAGCGTCTGGACCGGGCGCTGCCCAAGGTCGAGCCCGACGAGGAATGACGCCGGAGGCGGGGGATGGCACCCGTGTCGGGTGGGGGTATGACGCCCACTCCCTAGGAGGCGATCCGCCCCTGATCCTGGGAGGGGTGGTTCTGTCCGAGTCCGTCGGGGCGATCGCCACCTCCGACGGCGACGTCCTGGCCCACGCCGTCATCGATGCCGTTCTCGGTGCCTGTGTCCTCGCCGACCTCGGCGAGCACTTCCCGTCGAGCGACCCGGAGCTGGTGGGCGCCGATTCGATGAATCTGCTCCGCCGCACTTCCGACCTGGCCCACGAGGCCGGTTGGCAGGTCGGCCACGTCGATGCAACCGTGGTGGTGGAGGGCGTGAGGATCGCACCACATCGTGACCAGATCCGGGCCAAGCTCGCCGAGTCGTTAGGCATCGATGTCGGTGCCGTGTCGGTCAAGGCGACCACTACCGACGGGCTCGGTTTCGTCGGTCGGGGGGAGGGCCTGGCCGCGGTGGCTGTGGTCACCGTGACCGCCCTGCCGTAACATTCCCCGATGCTCCGTCTCAACAGCACGCTGCACCGCGCCGTGGTCCCCTTCGAGCCGAGGGACGAGGGGAAGGTGTCGATCTACGTGTGCGGGCCGACCGTGCAGAGCGAGCCGCACGTCGGTCACGGGCGCTCGGCGGTTGCCTTCGATGTGATCCGCCGCTACCTCGCCTGGCGCGGGTACCAGGTGACCTATGTCCGCAACGTCACCGACATCGAGGACAAGATCATCGCCGCCGCCGCCGAGAGCGGGGAGAGCGTGGAGACTCTGGCGGAGCGGATGAGCGCCCGGTTCGCCGCCGGCTACCAGGCCCTCGGTGTCTTGCCTCCCGACCTCGAGCCCAAGGCCACCGAGCACATCCCCGAGATGATCGAGCTGATCCAGGTCCTGATCGATCGGGGTCTCGCCTATCCCGCCGACGGTGACGTCTACTTCGCGGTCCGGGCCAAGGAGGACTACGGCAAGCTGTCAGGTCGGAATCCGGATGAGCTTCGATCCGGATCCCGGATCGAAGTCGGCGAGTCGAAGCAGGATCCGCTCGATTTCGCCCTCTGGAAGGGGACCAAGCCCGGGGAGCCGTGGTGGGACTCACCGTGGGGCCCGGGCCGGCCCGGATGGCACATCGAGTGCTCGGCCATGGCCACCAAGTATCTGTCCGAAGGGTTTGACATCCACGGTGGGGGCAGCGACCTGGTCTTCCCCCACCACGAGAACGAGATCGCCCAGAGCGAAGGGGCCTCGGGCGCCGTGTTCGCTCGCTACTGGCTGCACAACGGGATGGTGAACCTGGGCGGGGAGAAGATGGCCAAGTCGACCGGTCATCTGGTCGATCTCGCCTCGATCACCGCCGAGCACGGCGGGCGGCCGCTCCGGCTCCTCATGGTCAGGGCCCACTACCGGTCCCCGATCGAGTTCTCCGACGAGCTGCTCGCCGAGGCCGAAGACGCGGTGGACCGTCTCCAGCGCTTCCGGGAGCGGGCGACTCCGGGTGAGCCCGACCCGGAGGCCATCGCCTCATTCACCGAGGCGATGGACGACGACTTCGGCACGCCGCAGGCGGTGTCCCTGTTGTTCGATCTGGTCCGGGAAGGCAATCGGGCCCTCGACGAGGGGGAGGATGCCTCGGCCATCGCCGGAGCGGAGGAGGAGATCGTCGGTGTGCTCGGGCTGGACGACGCCTCGATGCCTGCGGACAGCGCCCTCGACCTGGGCGATCTGGCTGCCCGCTTCGGGGTCGAGGGCGAAGGGGACGAACTGGTCGACAGACTGGTCCAGC
>DATHUL010000191.1:0-4496 GCA_035462285.1 Acidimicrobiia bacterium | reverse complement strand
GGACACCGGGACGGTGTTCAGCGATCCGCTTCACCCCTACACCCGTGGGCTGATGGCGGCAGTCCCCTCCGCCGCCCAGAAGCGGGGCGAGCTGCTGGCGATCGAGGGCACCGTGCCGGAGATGGTGAACCCGGCCCCGTGTTGCCGTTTTCACACCCGCTGTCGTTTCGCCGTCGACCTGTGCCGGCAGGTCGATCCCGCCCTGCTCGACGTCGGGGACCAGGGCGTGGCGTGTCTGGCCTACGCCTCCGCCGCACAGCTGGGCGTGCCCGAGTCCTCCCTTCCCTTCGTAGAGGGCACCAGCCGATGACGACCATGACTCCGGAGACGACAGGCAGCGCCGGATCGGTGGCTGGAGGCCTGGTGATGACCCTGCGCGGGGTGGAAAAGCACTTCCCGATCAAGGAGGGGGCCCTGCAGAGGGTGGTGGGGCAGGTTAGGGCGGTCGACGGCATCTCCATCGACATCCGACGTGGGGAGACGTTGGGACTGGTCGGGGAGAGCGGGTGTGGCAAGACCACCCTGGGCCGATGCGTCAGCGGTCTGAGCCAACCCACCGCGGGCGGGATCTACTTTCGTCTCTCCGGCCAGGACCAGGTCGCTCTCGACCAGGTGCTGGCCGTCCCCGAAGACCTCCGCAGCCGGGAACAGAAGCAGCTCCTGACCCGACTCGACAACGAGCATCGCCTCGACACGATGAGCCCGGCCGCCCGACGCATCTACCGGCGCAATTGCCAGGTGGTGTTTCAGGACGCGTTCAGCTCGCTCAACCCCCGCCATCTGGTCAAGGACATCGTCGGCCGTCCCTTGCGGGTCTTCAAGGAGGCGTCGGGGACCGAGTTGACCGAGAGGGTGGTCACTTTGTTGGAGAGCGTGGGGATGGGGCGTCAGCACCTCTACCGCTACCCCCACCAGTTCTCCGGCGGTCAACGCCAGCGTATTTCGATCGCCAGGGCGTTGGCCCTCGATCCCGAGTTCATCGTCCTCGACGAGCCGACCAGCGCCCTCGACGTCTCGGTCCAGGCCCAGATCCTCAATCTCCTCCACGAGCTGCAGGAGCAACGAGGTCTGACCTATCTGTTCATCAGCCACGACCTCGGTGTGGTCCGTCTCATGAGCGACCGGATCGGTGTCATGTACCTGGGGCGGCTGGTGGAGCAAGGCACGGCCGAGGAGCTGTTCGAGAGCCCACGTCACCCCTACACCCAGGCGTTGCTGGCGGCCAATCCTGATCTGAGCGCAGACCTCGACGTGGAGATGAAGGGTTTGGAGGGGACGGTCCCCGACCCGGCCAACCCGCCGCAGGGGTGCCGGTTCCACACCCGCTGCCCGGTGGCGATCCCTCTGTGCGGGTGGGAGGTCGACGACGCCGTGGCCTGGCTGAGCGACGTGGCGGGCGGGTTGAAGGGAGACGTTCCCCCTCAGCTCGGGGAGGCGTTCCCCGACGCCCTGGTCACGGTGGAGCGCCGCTCCGACTTCGACGCCACCCTGGTCTTCGCCGACGACCAATCGGCCCGCTTGGTGGCAGAGACCCTGAACGGCGAGGCGGTGCCCGTGCCGATGGCAGCGGCATTGGAGGGGGTCTCGGTGGGAGACCGGAAGGTCACCATCCGGTTCGCCCCTGTCGACGAGGTGGTGCTGGAGGATATCGGGGGCGGGCACCTCACCTCATGCATCCTCTACACCGGGAGGGGCTGAACCCGGTGCGTCCCGACCCGACGGGCGACTCAGACCTGCCCCAGGTCGGGAGGGTTGGCGCCGATCTGGCGAAGAAGGCCGATCTCGTCGCCGAAGTACCAGGCCTCGGCGATACGTCCGTCCTCGACCCGCCACAACGCCACCTCGATCACATCCACCGGCCGATCCGTGGCCGGGATCCCGTAGATCGAACCGGTATGGGTTCCCACCACCCTGAAGATGCCCCAGACCTTGTCGTCTTTGGCGGTGAGCTCGATGAGGACGTTGCGTCGGTCCCGGATCGACTCGTCATCCATGCCCCCCGGGCCCTCATGACCCCACAACTCCCCGATATGGGTGAACCCGGCCCGATGACGGACGAAGTCGGGTGCGAGGAAGGGCTTTCGCTCCGAGACCTTGGCCTCACGGTATGCCGCGACCAGGGCCAGGGCCTCCGCCTCCTGGGCAGTGCAGGTGCATTCGGTAGAGCCGAACATCGAGATGTGGGGGTGCTCGGGTTTCGTCCTCGCCTCCTCGGTCGATCCGGTTCGCATCCGCATTTGCTCCCCTCCACCGGGGCCCCGGCGGCCAGACCCATGGTACAAATCGCCCGAGGCCACGATGTGGCCGCATCTCGCCACGATCACAGTCGCCGTGGGGCGACACACCGATAGAGGAGGGGACACGACTACCTACGACGTGCACGCCCATTGCATCCCCGACCAGCTGATCGATCTGCTGCGCGACGAGGGCGATCGCTTCGGCGTCGAGCTGGTGCAGGGAGAGAAAGGCGAGTCGGCTTTGATCGCGGGCCGGGTCCGGCTCGCTCCCTTTCGCCCCATCCTGGGCGACCTAGAGGCCAGGCTGGCCGCGATGGACCAAGCCGGGATCGACGTCCAGCTCATCTCCAGCTGGGTCGACCTGACTGCCTACGCCCTCGACGCCGAAACAGGCGCGGCCTATTCGCGACGCTTCAACGAGATCCTGGCCGCGGAGGCGGCCAAACATCCCGACCGTCTCCTCGCTCTGGGGACCGTGCCCCTGCAGAGCCCGCGTCATGCCGCCGATGAGTTGCGCCACGCGGTCGAGGACCTTGGGATGATGGGCACCCAGATCGCCACCACCGTCGACCAGACCGACCTCGACCAGGCCGGGCTCGATCCCTTCTGGGAGGCTGCCGAGGCTCTGGGTTGTCTCGTCGTCATCCACCCCTGCAACCCCCTGGCCGGGGTCGACCTCTCCCGCAACTTCCTCGACAACCTGGTGGGAAGACCGGCCGAGAGCTCGGTCGCCGTGGCTCATCTCCTCTTCAGCGGGGTACTGGAGCGATACCCGGGGCTGGTCTTGTGCACGGTTCACGGGGGCGGGTTCGTCCCCTACCAGCTGGGCCGGCTGCAACGCGGGTTCGATGCGGTGCCCCAGCTCACGGCCAAGAACATCGGCACCCCGCCCACCGAGCTGGCCCGCCGTCTCTACTACGACACCGTGCTGCACGACCCCGACGCCCTGTCGTTTCTGGTGCGGCGGGTTGGAGCCGATCGGGTGGTGGTGGGAACCGACTACCCCTTCGAGATGGGCGACCCGGACCCGGTGGCCACCGTCAGGGGCATCCCGGGGTTGACCGACGAGGAGCGCACCCTCATCTTCGAGGGGAACGTGCGCCGCATCCTCGACGGGATACGACGCTGACCATCAGCGGGTCAGCTTCCCGGCCAGCCAGCGGAAGGTGGCCGGCGCCCAGTGGTCGAAGTACTTGAAGGCGCAGTGCCCGGCGTCGGCGTAGACCCTGGCCTCCTTTCCGGTGACCGGGCCTTGCTCGAGCATGAAGTAGATGTTCCCGATCGGGGCGAGATGATCGTGCTTCCCGTTGATCATCAGCACCGGCATTGTGATCTCGTCGAGGATTCCCATCTCCGAGAGGGCCCAGCGGCCGAACTTCTCCTCCTCCTTCTCCCTGGACGTGGTCTCGAAGGCAGGCGGCCCGTCCGCCTCGCCGAACACCCAACTGGCCCGCTTGTTGGCGTTCTCGATGAACACGTCGAGCTCTTCGTCGCTCATCCGGTACCCGAATGGGTGCCCGGCGTTGGCCACCACCGCCTTGACCTTGCCCGGGGCCACCCCGGCCAGTTGCATCACCGAGTAACCGCCGCGTGAGATCCCGAATGCCCCGATCCTCTCCCCGTCGACCTCGGGACGGGCGGCGAGCCAGTCGAGGGCGGCCTCCCAGGCGGTGACCGACTCCGGCGCCCAAGGGAAAGGGTTCTCCCCGGTGCCGGGTGCATCCATGACCAGGGCGGCCATCCCGTTGTCGAGGGACATGTCCGCCGCCCAGCCCCGGTCCTCCTTGAACATGTCGGCGCCGCACATGACCAGGACGGCCGGCACCGGAGTGTCGGGACCGGCGGTCGCCGGGACCCGGTAGTGCGAGACGATCTCCTTCCCCTCGTGGGGGATCCCCACCACCTGGATCGGGGGGTCGAGATGGGCCGACGCCTTCTGGTAAGCACGATTGCAGTCGTCGTTGATCCCGGCCTTCACCGACGTGATCGCACCGGGGAAGCGGCCGATGGAATAGTAGGTCTTGGCCTGAAGATACGAGCGCCGGGCCGCAGCCGGGTCGCCTTCGGCCTCGAGCCGGTCGCCCTCCGCCTCGTGCCTGGCCCCCACCCCGCGCCATACCGGCACCCATAGGTCCTGGGACGTCCCCTCGAGTCGGGAAACGGTGGTCTCTAGCTCCTCGATGTCGTCGACCATGGAGAGCCAGCGCCGGTAGAAGCCGTCGTGCTGGACGACGAAGGGGTCTTCCGACGGGGCAGATC
>DATHUL010000190.1:0-4165 GCA_035462285.1 Acidimicrobiia bacterium | reverse complement strand
AATCAGGTCGAGCAACAACCGGTGGACGCGCCCGTCCCCGGTCAGCTCTGGGTGGAACGAGGAGGCCAGTATCGTCTCTTGCCGGACCATGACCGGATGGTCTGCGACCGAGGCCAGCACCTCCACGTCCGAGCCGACCTTCTCCACCCAGGGCGCCCGGATGAACACGGCGTGGAACGGCTCCACCATGCCGATGATGTCGATGTCGGACTCGAAAGACTCGTTCTGGCGCCCGAAGGCATTACGCCGCACCACCACATCGAGCACCCCGAGCAGAGGTTGATCGCCTTCGGTGACCGCCCCGGCGAGCAGGATGAGGCCGGCACAGGTCCCATAGGTGGGCAGACCGTCCCTCATCGCCTCACGCATCGGGTCGAGCAGACCGAATCGCACCGCCATCTTGCCGATGGTGGTCGATTCCCCGCCCGGGATGACCAGGGCGTCCAGGGAGTCGAGCTGATCCGGCTTCTTGACCGGGACCGCGGTCACACCCAGCGATACGAGGGTGTCGAGATGCTCCCGGACGTCCCCCTGGAGGGCAAGGACGCCGACGATGCTCATGTCACCATCCCCGGCTGGCGAGACGCTCCGTGTCGCTCAGTGTGTCGATCTCGATGCCGGGCATCGCCTCGCCCAGGCCCCGGGAAACCTTGGCCACCACCTCCGGCTCGTTCCAGAATGTGGTCGCCTCGACGATGGCCCGGGCATAGGCCTCCGGATTGGAGCTCTTGAAGATCCCGGAGCCGACGAAGACACCGTCGACCCCCAAGGCCATCATCAGGGCGGCGTCGGCCGGGCTGGCAATCCCGCCTGCGGCGAAGTTGACCACGGGGAGCTTCCCCGTGGACGCGATCTCCCGCACCAGATCGTATGGGGCGCCGTGGTCCCTGGCGGCCGACATGAGCTGGGCTTGGTCCATGGTGGTCAGCGCCCGCATCTCGTTGGTGACGGTTCGCATGTGGCGAACGGCCTCGACGACATTGCCGGTGCCGGCTTCGCCCTTGGTGCGAATCATGGCTGCACCCTCGCCGATACGCCGGAGCGCCTCGCCCAGGTTGCGGGCGCCGCAGACGAAAGGCGTGGTGAAGGCCCATTTGTCGACGTGGTGCTCTTCGTCGGCCGGCGTGAGGACCTCCGACTCGTCGATGTAGTCGACACCGAGGGCCTGGAGCACGGCCGCCTCGGCGAAGTGCCCGATCCTGCACTTGGCCATGACCGGAATGCTCACCGTGGCCTGGATCTCCTCGATCTTGGTCGGGTCGGCCATCCGGGCCACACCGCCCTGTTTGCGGATGTCGGAGGGGACACGCTCCAAGGCCATGACCGCCACCGCCCCTGCCTCCTCGGCGATCTTGGCCTGGTCGGCGGTGACGACGTCCATGATCACCCCGCCCTTTAGCATCTCGGCGAGGCCTCTCTTCACACGATCGGTTCCGGTGTCCACTTCGGGCTCCAAATAGGGGGAGATCTGATTGTACAGGCTCGGATGGCCTGGTCTAAGAGACCATTTCGCCATAGAGCCGCCGGTAGGTGGCCCCGACCACACTCCAGTCGTACTTCTCGGCCGTGGCCGCACCCGCCGCGGTCAGCCGGGCCCTCTGCTCCGGGTCGTGGAGAAGCTCGACGATCGCCCGGGCCAATGCCACGCTGTCCCCGACCGGGAAGAGCCGGGCACAGCCCTGTGCCACGGCACGGAAGGGGGCCAGGTCCGAGGCCACGATCGCCGCCCCGGCGGCCATGGCCTCGACGAGGACGATCCCAAACGACTCCCCTCCGGTATGCGGGGCGACGTAGACCGAGGCCGAGGAGAGGATGCCGGCCTTGGTCGCCTCGTCGACCCGTCCCCACCATGTGATCCCGTCCAGACCGCGGTCGGCGTTGACCACGTGGAGCTCGGCATCGGGGACATGCGCCAAGACCGCGGGCCACGCATCGAGGAGCACATCGAGACCCTTCCTCGATTCGTCTCGCCCGAGGAAGACCACCCTGGCCGGGTTGCGGGTGGCGTCGACCCGCATCGATGCCACGTCGAGACCGTTGGGGATGATCCTGACCTCGAATCCCGAGGGCAGGACCGACGCTGCCGCCTCGCTCACCGCGGTGGTCAGAACCGTCTCGCCCATCGCCCAGCCCAGCACAGGGCGAAGCAGCCGATAGACGAGCCGGCCGGCGAACCCCGGGGCGGCGTGAAACGTGGCCACCACCGGACGGCCGGCGTGCACCGCGAACCAGGAGGCAAGCGGCATCAGCGGCTCGTGGACGTGGAGGAGATCGAGATCGGCCGCCGCCGCCCTGATCCTTCGTCGCCCGCGCGGGTCGAGCGATATGGGCACCATCGAGCCATTGCCCGGCACCGAGACACTCCGGCCCAGATCGACCCCGCTCACGTGTCCGGGCAGACCCGGGCCGATGACGACGGCTCGGTCCCCATGATTCTCCAGATACCGGGCCAGTCCGAGGACCTGGGCCTGTACCCCGCCGGGCACTGAGAGGTCGTAGGGGCAGACCACTCCGACCCGGAGCGGGCTCATGCCCGGTCGGAAGGCCAATTGGGCTGGACCAGATGCCACTGTTCGGGCGCGGCCCGGATCAGGGACTCCATCTCCCTGGCCAGGGCCTGGGTCATCGCCGCCACCTTCTCCGATCGGGTGCCTTCCTCGGGAACCGGGATCGCCGGTCGCACCACCACTCGATAGCCATCACTGCCTTCGAAGTAGGTGGCGACCGGGAACAGGGGGGCTCCGGTGCGCAGCGCCAGGGTGGCCGGGCCCGGAGGCAACGTAGTTCGCTCCCCGAAGAAGTCCGCCCCCACCCCCCGCCCCTTCAGATCGCGGTCGGAGAGGAGTGCGACCGCCTTGTTGTCCTTGATCGCACTCTCCAGCCTGCGCATGACCTCGGTGCCGCCGGTGGCGAGCACGATCTCGATCCCGAATCCCGCCCTCAGCTCGGTGAACCAGTCGGTGATCTTCCCATTGGCCAGCTTCTCGGCGACCGCCACCACCGGGACCTTCTCGTCCACCGCTACTTTCGCCGCCACGTCCCAGTTCCCCACGTGGGGCAGCCCGTAGATCATCCCCGTGCCCTGGTCGCGGGCCTCGATGATCCGCTCCAGGCCTTCCACCACGGTGTGACGACGCAGCTCGTCGACCGTGCTCTCCCGGACCCACAACGTCTCGGCGTAGTACCGGCCATAGGACTGCATGACGTTCCGCGCCGCATCCGCCGGGTCGACACTGTCGCCGTGCACCCGGCGCATGTGACGCCGGGCCATCTCGCGACGACCCGGGGCGAAGAGGTGCCAGAGCCGACCGGCCGTGCGGCCCAGACCGCGCGCTGCAGACGCCGGGAGCAGGCCGATCAGCCCTGCTCCGGCGCGAAGGAGGAGGTATCCCGGGAGGTCCTTCACTCCAGCGAACGGTAGGTGTCGACGA
Source organism: Acidimicrobiia bacterium (assembly GCA_035462285.1). Lineage (GTDB taxonomy): Bacteria > Actinomycetota > Acidimicrobiia > Spongiisociales > ZC4RG35 > JARDZU01. The sequence continues at coordinate 734 of DATHUL010000190.1, read as the reverse complement.
ACCGGATCAGGGCGGTGATCCACACCAGGACCACGAAGACCCACAGCATCGGCTCCACCCATCCGAAGATCAGGCCCAGGGTGAAGAGCAGGACCCGCTCTGCCCTGCCCATCAGGCCGCCCTTGCCGTTGAAACCCTCGACCTCGGCCCGGGACCTGATGTAAGGCACCATCATCGCCCCGCCGACGGCGAGGACTATGAGGAGCAGGACCCGTTCGTCGCCACTCTCGGCGTAGGACACGCCGAGACCGGCAAAGGCGGCAATCTCTCCCATCCGGTCGAAGGCGGAGTCGAGAAAGGCGCCCCGTGCCGTCTCGGCGCCGGAGGCTCTCGCCACCGAACCGTCCAGACCGTCGAGAATCGACCCGAACAGGACGACCGCCGCCCCGGTCCTCAGCGCATCGGAGGCGATCATGACCGATCCGACGATCACGATCCCGAGCCCAATCGAGGTCATCACGGTCGGAGTGACCCCGAGGCCGGCCAGAGCCTTGCCGATTGGCTCCAGGAAACGGGTTACCCGGGGACGAACCCGCGTGTCGATCACGACGATGCAAAGTAGCAGCCCACCCCCTGAATCCGGTCCTCGGGCAAGGGTTAGGATCGTTGTCTCCACTAGGAGGAGGTCAAGTTGTTACCCGAGAAAGTGCGCAACGTCGCCCTCGTCGGCCACGGCGGGAGCGGCAAGACGACTCTCGCCGAATCCCTTCTCTTCGTGGGAGGGGCCACCACCC
>DATHUL010000189.1:0-3585 GCA_035462285.1 Acidimicrobiia bacterium | reverse complement strand
CTCGAGCAGGATGTTGAAGATGGTCGCCTCCACATAACGAGGGAGGAGCCGGTCGAGGATCTCCTCGGGTGAGGGCTCGTACTCGTAGGAGACCCGCTGCTCCCGCTCCTCGGCGGCTTGGGGCGGGGTGATCGGGAGCAGGTCGAGACGGGAGGGGACCTGGGTCATCGCCGATTGGAACCTGGTGAAGAAGACCTCGACCGCATCGATGTGGCCGGTGGCGAAGGCGGCGAGGGCGGTGTTGGCGATGGCCCGGGCGTCGCCATAACCGGGGGTGTCGGTCACGCCGACATAGGCGCCTTCGATCCGGTAGCCCCGATAGCGGAAGTAACCCTGCGCCTTCTTGCCCACGGCATAGAGGACGACGTTCTTGCCCTCCCGGTCCAGCTCCCTGATCCGGGCCTCGGCGAGCCTGATGATGTTGGAGGCATATGAGCCGGCCAGCCCGCGATCGGAAGAGACGATGAGAAGGCCGACGGTCCGGATGTCGCGTTGCTCCAACAATCGATGGGACGAGCCGCCGGCCGCACCCACGTTCTCGATCACCTCGATCAGCTTGGCGGTGTACGGCTTGGAGCCGTGGACCCGGGCCTGTGCCTTGGGGATCCTGCTGGCCGCGATCAACTCCATGGCGCGTGTGATCTTCTTGATCGCATCGACCGATCCGATCCGTCGCCGGGTGTCGCGAAGCTGGGCGGAGGCCATGCCGGCGGCCTACTCCTCGGCCCTGGAGCTCTCGAAGGTCTCTTTGAACTCGGCGATGGCGGAGCTGATGGCGTCGCCCTCCGGGAGCTTGCCGGTCTCGCGCAACTCGTTGAGAAGACCCGGCTGACGGGTGCGGAAGTGCTCCCGCATCCCGAGCTCGAAGCGACGCACATCGGAGATGTCGACATCGTCCAGATGGCCTTCGGTGACGGCATAGATCGCCAGGACCTGCTCCTCGACCGGTATCGGCGAGAACTGGGGCTGCTTCAGCACCTCGACCACCCGACGACCCCGCTCCAGCTGGGCCAGGGAGGTGGCGTCCAGTTCCGAGCCGAACTCGGCAAAGGCGGCGAGGTCCCGGTATTGGGCAAGGTTGAGCCGGAGCGGCCCGGCGATCTTCCGCATCGCAGCCACCTGGGCGGCGCCACCGACCCGGGAGACCGAGGTGCCCGCATTCAGGGCGGGACGGATCCCCTGGTAGAAGAGGTCGGTCTCGAGGAAGCACTGCCCGTCGGTGATCGAGATGACGTTGGTCGGGATATAGGCCGAGATGTCGTTCGACTTGGTCTCGATCACGGGAAGACCTGTCATCGAGCCCGCCCCCAGCTCGTCGGAGAGCTTGGCGCACCGCTCCAGGAGCCTGCTGTGCAGGTAGAACACGTCGCCCGGATAGGCCTCTCGACCCGGGGGGCGGCGGAGGAGGAGGGAGATCTCCCGGTAGGCGACGGCCTGCTTGGAGAGGTCGTCGAACATGACCAGGGCGTGCTGCCCGCCGTACATCCAATGCTGGCCGATGGCCGAACCGGCATAAGGGGCGTACATCTGGAGCGCGGGCGCGGCCGACGCCGGGGCGTTGACCACCACCGTGTACTCCATGGCGCCGGCCTCCTCCAGGGTGGCCACGATCTCGGCCACGGTCGACGCCTTCTGCCCGATGGCGACGTAGATGCACTTGACCTCGTCCTCGGTCCCCTGGTTGACCTTCTGGTTGATGATGGTGTCGACCAGGATGGCGGTCTTACCGGTCTGACGGTCGCCGATGATCAGCTGACGCTGGCCACGGCCGATCGGGGTCATGGCGTCGATGGCCTTGATCCCTGTCTGGAGCGGTTCGCTCACCGGCTGCCGTTCCACCACCGAAGGGGCCTGTGTCTCGAGGAGACGACGCTCGGTGGTGTCGATCGGCCCCTTGCCGTCGACCGGGTTGCCCAGCGGGTCGATGACACGCCCCAACAGGGCGTCGCCGACCGGGACGGAGAGCACGGTGCCGGTCTGCTTGACCGGGTCGCCCTGCTGGATGTGGCTCGCCTCGCCCAGGATGACGACGCCGAGGTCCTCCTCGTCGATGTTGAGGGCGACCCCGATCAGACCGCCGGGGAACTCGAGGAGCTCGGAGGCCATGACACTGGGCAGACCCTCGACCCGGGCCACACCGTCGGCGATGGAGGTGACATACCCCACCGTCTCCTTGTCCACCTCCGGCTCCCATCCGGCGAGCTGCTCGCGCAGGGACTTGGTGATCTGGTCGGCGGTGATGGTCAGTTCAGACATGGCTCTCCTAGCGGCTGAGCACGGTGTGGCGAAGTTCTTCCATGGAGTGGGCCAGCGAGCCGTCGATGACCACGTCGCCGATCCGGGCCACGAGCCCTCCGATCACCGACTCGTCGACGATGACCTTGACCTCGACCTTGCGGCCGGTTGCCTTGCCCAGGGCGGCAGCCAGGCGCTCCACGGTGGCGTCGTCGAGCGGGACGGCACTGCGCACCTCGGCCATGGCGTGAGACCGCGACTCGACGGCGCGCTCAACGAAAGACGAGGCGATGGAGGGCAGCTCCGAGGCGCGGCCGAGACCGACGATGAACTGGACCAACCCGACGCTCAGATTCGAGGCCCGGCCCCCGATCAGCTCGTCGATCACGGCGCGCTTCCGCTCCAAGGGCAGCTCGGGGTCGGTGAGGGCGGATCTCAGCTCTTCGGACTTCTCCATGGCCTGCCCGATGGCGAGGAACTCGGTCTCGACGCGCTCCAGCTCACCCTCCGCCTCGGCGAGGGCGAGGATGGCGTCGGCGTAGGTCGAGACCCGATCGCTCATCTACAGCGACTCCAACTCGGTCAGGTAACGCTCGATCAGGTCTTTTTGGATCTTGTCGTCGAGAGACCCGCCCACGATCTTCTCGGCCAGACCCACCGAGATCTCCCCCACCTCGCGTCGGGCGTCGGCGAGGGCGCGACCCTTCTCGGTCTGTGCCTCTTCGCGGGCCTTGCCCAGGATCTGCGCCGCCTCTTCCTCGGCCCGGGCCACGATGTCGGTCTTGAGCTGCTCTCCGGCGACGCGGGCCTCCTCGATGATCCGGTTGCCCTCGGCCTTGGCCTCGGCCAGCTGGGCCCGGTAGTCGGCGAGCAGGCTCTCCGCCTCCCGTTTCGCTGCTTCGGCCTCGGTGAGCTGCCCGGTGATCGCCTGCTGACGGGCCTCCAGCGTGCGGTTGATCATCGGCATCGCCCGACGCCCCACGAACCAGAAGACGATGAGGAAGGCGATGACCCCGGCGATCAGCTCCGAAGCGGGGGGGAAGATCAGGCTGAGACCGCCACCGGTCTCTCCCCCCTCCTCGGTGGCCAGGACGGCCAAGGCTGTCAATGACTTCATTCCGGTCTCCTATGCGGCAGAGGCGATGAAGAAGAGGACGAACCCGATCAGGGCCAGCGCCTCGGTGAGGGCGATGCCCAGGAACATGGTGGTCCGGATCGTGCCCTGCATCTCGGGCTGTCGGGCCATAGCCGTGATGTCGTTGCCCGCCACGATGCCGATCCCGATACCGGGGCCGATGGCGCCCAGGCCGTAGCCCACCAGGGAGAGTGCTCCCACCAGGTTGTCGATGC
>DATHUL010000188.1:0-4050 GCA_035462285.1 Acidimicrobiia bacterium | reverse complement strand
CGTTACCCCCGTCCACTGCTACTTGCAGCGCCGTCTCGTAGTCGGGGGTGGGCTGGAAGTTGACCGTGATCCTGGTCGCCTCCTGGAACGGCTCCAGGGTGTAGGTGAAGTTGGACGCCTCCGAGGACTCGGGGAGCCACTGCGCCCACACCTCGACCGTGCTGCCGTCGAACTCTCCGGCCAAGGCCTGATCGAGATGATCGTACCCGGTCGCCTCCGCCGCCTCGGCAGTGGTGCCGGTATCACCGGCTTGTGTCGTGGCCGGGGCCTCGGTTGAGCCGGTCGCCTCGGTGGTCGTCGTGTCCTCGGCGCCACCGCCGCATGCCGCAACGATCAGGGCCAGTGCCGTGATCGTTGCGATCAGCCATCGCTTACGCATTGGGATTCCTCCTCCTGCTCTGGTTTCGATCCCCATGTCGCCGATCGGCTCGGCACAACAGGGGGCTTCTTGTCTTTCTCCAACATGTCAGGGGACGAAGTCCCCCGCCTAGAGGAGAAATGCTCTGTCACCGGACGCTCCCAGCTCGTTCGGCGCCGAGCAGGGCGGCGCCGTATGCGCCGACCGGCTGCTCGAGGTCGTACATCCGGATTCGGTCCGGATCGAGGACTCTGCGGGCCAGCTCGGAGCCTCCGGCCAGCTCGACCCATCGGGTTGCGACCATGCCTCCGATCGACGGCGCACCGGCTCCGACCCCGCCCCCGATGTAGAAGAGGTCGGGGTCGTAGGCGGCGGCGAGCCACCACATGGCCCGTGCCAGATGATCCACTGCCCTCGATGCCAGCTTCTCGGCGTGCTCGTCTCCCCGGGCCGCCGATGCGAAGAGGGAGCTGACCGGGGCCAGGTCCCACTCCTTGCCCAGGGCGGTGGCCCCGAGAACGGTCTCCAGGCAGCCGGTCGAACCGCATGGGCAGTCGATCCCGGTGCCCATCGGCACGTGCCCGAACTCACCGGCCAGACCCCGACTGCCCCGGTAGGCGTTGCCGTCGAGCACGATCCCGGCCGACACACCGGTGCCGATGCCGACGAAGACCAGGCTTCGCACCGAGCTGTTGTCGGCAGAGGTGAGGGCGTATGCCCCGTAGGCGGCGACCGTCATGTCGTTCTCGACCAAGGTGGGGACCTGGGTGGCCGAGGAGACATAGCCACCCAGGTCGAATCCCGCCTTGCCGATGCCGAGGTTGGCGGCGTATCGGACCTGTCCGTCGCTCACCTGTCCCGGGACGCCGACTCCGATCGAGGTGAGTTGGCCGAGCTCGTACCCGGTGTCGGCCAGGACCTTGCTCAGCACGGTGAGGGCGAGGTCACCCACCGCCCGGGAGCTGGTGAGGTCGGCGGGCAGGGCCGAGCTGGCGACGATCCGTCCCTGTTCGACGAGACAGCTCCGGGTCCCGCTCCCCCCGATGTCGACCCCGGCGAGGAGACCGTTCACCAGGCCACCCCCAGTTCGCTGGATAGAACGAGGCCGGCCGCTCCTCTGATGACCGCGTCTCCTCCGGCCAATGCGTAGTTGACGTGTATCGACTCGGTGTTGACCGGAAGGACACGGCTCCGGATCTCCCGTTCCACGGTCTGGCGATAGGGCTCGCCGAGCGAGGTGACCTCACCCCAGAGAACGATCTCTCTCACCGCCAGCAGGGCGACCATCGGGGCGAGCCCGCGACCCAGGGCGATGGCGGCACCATTCACCGCTTTGGCGGCGGAGGGGTCGGATGCGATGGCCGCCATCGCATCCTGGGTGAGCTCCCGCTCCCCGCCGACCGACTCGAGGAGTGCCGACATCGAGGCCACTGTCTCGAGACAGCCGGTGTTGCCACAGGAGCATGGCTTCCCCGAGTCGTCGAGACGGACGTGGCCGATCTCGCCGGTGACCGCGTTGTCACCCCGGTAGAAGTGCCCGTCCAGGACGTAGCCGGAGCCGATGCCACGGCCGACCCTGACCAGTGCCAGGCTGGGCACCCGGGGGACATGCACGCTGTATTCGTGTAGGGCGGCGGCATGTGCGTCGTTGATGATCTGGGAGGGGGCTTGCGTCGCCTCGGCCACGGCGGCGGCGAGGGGTGCCTCGAACCATCCGAGGTTGGCCGAGGTGACCAGTCCGTGGGTTGGATCGACCACGCCGGGTGTGCCGATCCCGATCCCGAGCAAAGGAGAGGTGCTCTGGGATGCCAGTGAGGAGACCAGTGCGGTGACCTCGGCCAGCCCCGATTCGCCACCGGCCCCCGGGACCGACTCGGTGGAGACGATCTGGCCGGAGAGATCGACCAGGGCGCCCAGGAAGTCGGCGGAGGAGAGATCGAGGGCGATGATGGTCCGGCCTGCCGGGTTGGGCGCGATGAGGGTTGGCGGCTTGCCACCGCCCGAAGGGCCGGTGCCCACCTCCTTGATCAGATCCAGCTCGAGCAACTCGTCGACCAGGCCGGAGGCGGTGGCCGGGGTGAGATGGGAGGACCGGGCGACGGCGGCTCTCGATGTGGGCCAGTCCGAGTAGATGAGCTGAAGGGCGAGTCGGAGGTTGTTGAGACGGGTCTGGCCGCGGGTCGCCTTGGCCCGGGTGGAGAGGGGGGTGAGCCCGGATCCCATGATTGGCATTGTGTCCGTCATCATGTCCCCACCTTGAATGTTTACTAAACATACTAAGTATGACGCACACCGTCAACCGTGCTTTTTCCCCGGCGACCTGCCCCGACGAGAATGGAACCGATGGGGACACCACACCTGCAGATTCGGCCCGGCAACCCGGACTTCCTCGATCTACCTTGGGACCGCCCGGTGAACGAATGGGACCACGAACGACTGGTGGAGATGCCGACCGGCATCCATCGCCATCCGGTGGTGTTCGTTGCCTACGACGAGGGGGTCTTCGTCATCAAGGAGCTACCCCGCCCCATCGCCTACCGCGAGTACCACCTGTTCCGGGCCCTGCAGGAGCGCACCACCAGGTCGGTGGAGCCGGTCGGTCTGGTCGACAGGGTCTGGCTCGACCCTCACAGCGAGCAGTCGGGTGCGGTGATAACCCGCTATGTCGATCATTCCTTCCCCTACCGCCATCTCGTATCCGGGCCCGGGTTCGGCCCGAGACGGAACCAGCTCCTCGACGCGGTGGCCGGGCTGCTGGTCGAGCTTCATCTCTCCGGGTGCTTCTGGGGCGACTGCTCCCTGTCCAACCTGCTCTATCGATACGACGCCGAGACCATCGAGGCGGTCATGATCGACGGGGAGACCTCATCGCTCCGGGACCGGCTCTCCGACGGGCAGAGGGCCGAAGACCTCGAGATCATGAAGATGAACCTGGCCGGGGAGATGGGGGACATCGCCGCCATGACCGGGGTCGAGATCGATCACGCAGACCTCGGTCTCGGTCAGGACGTCGAAGCCAGATACCTCACACTGTGGGGCGAGGTGACCGAGGAGCTGGTGATCACACGAGACGAGAGCTACCGGATTCGGGAGCGGATCGCGAGACTGAATGACCTCGGGTTCTCGGTCGACGACGTCTACCTCGACCCGGCCGACGGGAGGAATCTGGTCCGGATGAACATCCAGGTCGGCGGTAGGACCTTCCATTCCGAGCGTCTCCGCCAACAGACCGGGATCGACGCCTCGGAGAATCAGGCTCGAGTAATCCTCAGCGACCTGAACTACTTCCTGGCCAAGCATGGCAACACCACCGCCTCGGGCAAGAGCGTCGGCACCTTCAAATGGCTGACCACCTCCTTCGAGCCGATCGTGGCCCAGATCAGCGAGGTCAGAGGCGGGGACCCGGTCCAGTCCTACTGCGACTTCCTCCATCACCGCTTCCTGCTGGCACAGCAGCGCGGCCGGGACATGCCCAACCAGGAGGCGCTGGAAGACTGGATCGCGGCCGGTCTTCCCGGGTTCGAGCTCGACAAGTCCGAGAGCGCCACGGTCTAGCCCTGGCCCCGCGCCGGGTCGACCCGGGCGCGTCGATCCAGATAGAGGTCAGCCGACTTGACCGCAAGCAGAGGTGTGACGGCGCCGGCGAAGATGCCTGCCTGGGGGGAGTAGAACACCAGGGCCGTGACATATAG
>DATHUL010000187.1:0-2315 GCA_035462285.1 Acidimicrobiia bacterium | reverse complement strand
AGAAGCAGGCCTGAAGGACCGTGTTCACTCTTCCTCCCAGACCGAGATCGCGGGAGATGGCGAGGGCGTCGATGGCCCACAGCTCGAGCTTCTTGTCGATGATCTGCGCCTGGGCCCGCGGTGGGATCCGCTCCCAGAGCCGGTCGACCGGATAAGGGCTGTTGATCAGGACCGTCGCCCCGGGCCCCGCCACCTCCAGGGCGATCTCGCTCTCGAGGAAGTCGAACTGATGCACGGCGACGAAGTCGGCCTCGTCGATGAGATATGTGGAGAGTATCGGGCGTGGCCCGATGCGGAGATGGGAGACAGTGCGGGAGCCGGCCTTCTTCGAGTCGTAGACGAAGTACCCCTGGGCGTAGAGGGGGGTCTCCTCGCCGATGATCTTCACCGAGTTCTTGTTGGCCCCGACCGTCCCGTCCGAGCCGAGCCCGTAGAAGACGGCCCGGGTCACGTCTTCCGGCTCGTGCCACCACTCGGAGTCGTACTCGATCGAGCTGCGCGACACGTCGTCGACGATCCCGACGGTGAAGTGTCGTCGCGGGGACTCCCCCGCCACCTCGTCGAAGACACCGGCCACCATGGCCGGGGTGAACTCCTTGGACGACAACCCGTAGCGGCCGGCATACACCTGGGCGGCCCTGCCTCCCTCGGCCAGGGCAGTGACCACGTCGAGATAGAGCGGATCGCCCACCGCCCCCGGCTCCTTGGTCCGGTCCATCGCGACGAGACGCTTCACGGTGGTCGGGAGTGCCCCGAGAAAGGCCGGCACGTCGAAGGGGCGGTAGAGACGGACCATGACCAGACCAACCTTGGCCCCCTGACCGACCAGCCGATCCACCGCCTCGATCGCAGCCCCCGAGCCCGAGCCCATCATCACCATCACGGTCTCGGCGTCGGGCGCCCCGTGATAGTCGAACAACCCGTAGCTGCGCCCCGTCTCCGCGGCGAGACGCCCCATCGCCGTCTCCACGATGCGGGGGACGAGGTCGTAATAGGGATTGGAGGCCTCGCGGGCCTGGAAGAAGACATCCGGGTTCTGGGCCGTGCCCCTGAGCACCGGGCGGTTCGGGTTGAGGGCCCGGAGACGATGGGCCGAGATCAGGTCCTCGTCGACCAGTAGCCGAAGCACGTCGTCGCCGATCACCTCGATCTTGGCCACCTCGTGGGAGGTCCGGAACCCGTCGAAGAAATGGAGGAAGGGGACTCTCGACTCGAGGGTGGCCAGATGCGAGACCAGGGCGAGGTCGTGGGCCTCCTGCACCGACCCGGCCGCCAGCATGGCGAACCCGGTCTGCCGGGCGGACATCACATCCGAGTGGTCGCCGAAGATGGAGAGGGCATGGGTGGCGATGGTGCGTGCGGCGACGTGAATGACCACCGGGGTCAGCTCGCCTGCGATCTTGTACATGTTGGGGAGCATGAGAAGCAGACCCTGGGACGCGGTGAACGTCGTGGTCAGGGCGCCCGCCTGCAAGGAGCCGTGAACCGCCCCGGCCGCGCCTCCCTCGCTCTGCATCTCGATCACGTCGGGAACCACCCCCCAGAGGTTGGGCTGACCGGCGTGAGACCACTCGTCGGCCAACTCGCCCATGGGCGAGGCCGGGGTGATCGGGTAGATGGCGATGACTTCGCTGAGACGGTAGGCAACCAGAGCGGCGGCCTCGTTGCCGTCCACCGTGATGAAATCTGAAGCGGTCTTCACCCAGCCAATGTAGCGATGCGGTCTCTCCCCCAACCAGGGACCAAAGACCCCTACGAAATGATCAACGGCCTCGACGCGTTATATCTCCACATGGACAACTTGCTGCAGGAGGCGGCTGCCCGGGCCGCCCGTTATCGAAGTGATGTCGAGGTCGACCCGATCAGACCCGAGCCAGGAGCCGACCTCTCCGAGCTCGGCGGCGAATTTCCCGAAGGACCCACCGACCCGATGCAGGTGCTCAAGCTGATGGACGAGATCGGGTCACCGGCAACCATGGGGTTCTCCAGCCCCCGCTTCTTCGGGTGGGTGATCGGCGGGGTCCATCCTGTTGCCCTGGCCGCCGACTGGATGGTCTCGGCCTGGGACCAGCCCACCTACGCCGCGGTGGCGAGCCCGACCACCGTGGCCTTGGAAGCGGCGGCGATACGTTGGATCAAAGACGCCGCCGGGCTCCCCGACAGCGCCTGGGGAGTCTTCGTCACCGGCACCACCGTGGCGCACATGGCGACAGTGGCGGCGGCGAGATCGGCCGTGCTCGCCGCCGAAGGATGGGATGCGACCGGGCAGGGGCTGTTAGGGGCGCCACCGGTGAAAGTGGTGGTCGGCGCCGAGT
>DATHUL010000186.1:0-8326 GCA_035462285.1 Acidimicrobiia bacterium | reverse complement strand
AGATAGACGCTCCACACACCAGCTATGAGCAGGAGGCCGACTATGACGCTTGCTTCCATTTAGCTTTCGACTCCGTCCATGGATGAGAGTAATAGGCGAGACCCCGCCCGATCAACGACTCAATCTCTTTTCCAAGTCCCGGACCTTCCCCCGGATTTCATCATCAGCTCCACCGACTCGATGGTGACTCCGCGCTCGGCGCCCTTCACCATGTCGTAGATGGTCAGCGCGGCCACGGCAACGGCGGTCATCGCCTCCATCTCGACACCGGTCCGACCGGCTGTCCGAACGCTAGCAACGACCCTGATCCCACGCCCACTCCGCTCCAGGCTCAAATCGACCCCGGTGAGCGGGATCGGGTGGCAGAGGGGGATCAGTTCGGCGGTCTTCTTGGCCGCCATGATCCCTGCCACCCGGGTCACCGCGGCCGCGTCCCCCTTGGGAAGGTCTCCTGAGAAGAACCGTTCGACGAGCTCGGCGGACATCACGACCGACGCCTGGGCCACCGCCTCGCGGTCGGTGACCGGTTTGTCCCCAACGTCGACCATGCGCACCTCTCCGGCCTCGTTGAGATGGCTCATCTCACGGTCATCGCCCATCGGACCACTCCCTCGACTCGGGCCACTTGAACATCTCGACCGTCACCTCGCCGCCGGCCTCGACCGTCCCCGTCCCCCTGGGTACGACCGCGAATCCGTCGGCCGACGCAGCCGCCGAGAGCACGTTCGAGGCCTGGCCCCCCGACTTGACCACCGTGGGCACGCCCGCGCCGAGCCCTTCGACCAGGACGCGCACGAAGACGGTCTTGGCCGGGTCGGTGTCGAATGTCTCGCCGGCGCGGGCGACCAGACGGGGACGGAGCAGGGCGACCGCCCCCTGCATCCTGAGCAGGGCGGGGCGGGCGAATTGCTCGTAGGAGACCAGGACCGACACCGGGTTCCCGGGCAGCCCGAAGAAGAGGGCGCTCCCGATCCGCCCGAAGGCGAACGGCTTGGCCGGCTGGATCGCCACCTGCCAGAAATCGACATGGACGTCACCCTGCAGGACCATCTTGGTGACGTCATAGTCACCCATGGAGACACCCCCGGTGGAGATGACAGCGTCGGCCTCGGCCCCCCGGTCGAGGGCGGCGCGAAGGGCTCGAGGGTCGTCGGGGACGATGCCGAGGTCGATCGTCTCCACACCCGTTTCCTGGAGGAGGGCAAGGAGCATGGGTCGGTTCGAGTCCCTGATCGCACCCGGGCCCAGCGGCTGGTCGGTCGGGGTCAGCTCGTCACCAGTCGACATGAATGCGACCCGGGGACGGGCGAAGACCTCCGGTCTGGCCACCCCGATGGTGGCGAGGACACCGACATGCATCGGGGTGAGACGGGTGCCTGCGGCGAACACGGTCTGTCCCCTGGTCACGTCCCCGCCGGCCGGACGCACCGAGGTCCCCCTCTCCACCGCGCTGTTCACCGTCACCTTCGAACCCTCGGCCGAGGTCTCCTCCACCCTGACCACGGTGTCGGCCCCGGACGGCATCGGGGCGCCGGTCATGATCCTGATCGCCTCCCCCGGCCCCACCTCGAGCTCGGTCTCGTAGCCGGCGGCGAGGTCGCCGATCACCTCGAGCACCGATCCGGCAGAGACCACGTCTCCGCCCCTCACCGCGTATCCGTCCATCGCCGAGTTGGGGAAGGGAGGCACATCTTCGGGGGAGACCACATCACCGGCGAGGACGCGACCGAGCGACTCCCAGATCGAGACCTGCTCGGTCCGAAGTGGGGCGACCGTGGAGAGGACCTGACTACGGGCCTCCTCCAGCGGCTTCATCTCTGTCGCTCCGCCAGCCATGCCCTGAACTCTTCGCCGAACTCGTGCTCCCCCAGCTCGACCGAGGCTTGGAGAAGACCGATCGGGGTGCCCACGTCGAGAAGGTCTTCGACCGCCACATAACCGCGGAGACGTCGCTCCGCTCCCAGCTGATTGATGGCGTCGGTCAACTGGATCTCGCCGCCATGACCGGGCTGGAGACGACCGAGGATGTCGAACACCTCCGAGGTGAACAGATAGCGGCCCACTAGCCCGAGCCGGGAGGGTGCGTCGGCGACCCCCGGCTTCTCCACGGCTCCGGCCAGGTCCAGATACCGGTCGACGACATCGGAGGCCGGGACGACCACCCCGTACTTGCTGAGGAACTCCTCGCTCAACTCGCGCAGGCACATCACCGAGACGGTGCCGTCACGACTCCCCTCGGCGAGATCGGCCAGGACGTCGTGCCCGGGCCGGACGATGTTGTCCGAGAGGAGGCAGAAGAACGGACGGTTCCCCACCATGTGCGCCGCCTCGTTGACCGCATGCCCCAAACCGAGCGGCTCTTCCTGGACCACCGGGCGAAGGTGGATGCTCTCCAGACCGGGGAGGGGGCCCTCGATGTTGAAGTGTTGGGCGATCAGGTGGCCGGCGTCGAGATCGACGATCACCACGGCCTCCCTTGCCCCGGCACGGGCCGCCTCCTCGACCGCATACTGGATGGCAGGGCGATCGATCACGGTGAGCAGGGCCTTGGGTACCACCCTGGTCGCCGGTCGCATTCGGGTGCCGCGGCCGGCGGCGGGGATGACTGCCACCTCGATGCTCATGTCGGGATCTTCTCCTCGCTGCCCGAGACCATTCGTCGGATGTTCCCACGATGACGCCACACGATCAGACCGATGATCAAGACCACCCACAACAACGACAGACCGCTCACGCCCTGCCAGAGCAGGATCGGGATGGTGATGACCACGATCACCATCGAGCCGATCGATGCGGTCTTGGTCGCCCAGGCGACCAGACCCCAGATGGCGATCTCGATCACCGCCGCCAGCGGGACCGTGAACAAGAGGACCCCGCCACCGGTGGCCACCCCCTTGCCTCCCTTGAACCGGTGGAACACCGGGTAGCAATGCCCGATCACGGCGGCGAGACCGGCCAGAAAGGCCCAGTGCACCGTCGGGTCCGACGCCCCGGCGGCCACCATGCCCATGGCGGCGCCGATCGTCCCCTTCAGGGTGTCGCCCACGAAGACCATTGCCGCCGGGGCCCGGCCCAGGGTGCGGAGGACGTTGGAGGTTCCCGGGTTGCCGCTTCCCGCCTGGTGGATGTCCACCCCGTGCATCCGGGCCACGATCACCGCAAAGTCGATGCTCCCCACCAGGTAAGCGGCGACCAGCCCGAGCGGCAGGGCGAATTCGGGCGACATGGCGGTCGATCATAAAGCGCCGGGGGAATGGAAGACCTTCACCCCCGGTTGTAGAGTCTGCTTTCCACCTTCCAGCGGTCAGATCGGTATGCCTACCTACGAATACACCTGCAAGGGCTGCGGCGAGACCATCGAGGTCTTCCAATCCTTCTCGGAGAAGCCACTGCGCAAACACCGCGAATGCGGTGGCGAACTGCAGAAGGTCTTCCACGTCCGGGGCGTGGTGTTCAAGGGCTCGGGCTTCTACTCCACCGATTCCCGGTCTTCGCCTTCGAAGAAGAAGGACGAGCCGGCAAAGAAGACCGACTCGTCCAAGAGTGGCGAGGCCCCCAAGACCGCCCCGGCGGCGAGCACCACGACTTCAGATTGACTTCGAGGTGGTCAGCCCCGGTCGCTGACCATGTACCAGAGCCCGAAAGTGACCGCGGCCACGATGAGCAGGATGATCATGGACCGGATCCGATGGGTCTCGACCTCCACCACGGTTTCCTCTATCTGACGCTTCTTGTCACCCAATGCGTGCCTCCTTCTCGGCGATTGTCGAGTGTGGACCGCGATCGCGGAAGATCAGTGGCCTCCGATGATTCACGATCGCAGGTCCACACCTATGTGAACCTCTACCCGAGTCAGGGTATGCCCAAACGGCCCGGTCAATCGATGATCCCGGCCTCGGCTTCGATGGTCACGACCTCGGGCACCCCGATCCCCCGGCCCAGAGCGATCATCCCGATGGCGAGACCGACTCCGGTCAGAGCCATCATCACGATCATGAGACGGATCAGCCAGATGTTGGCGGTGAGCGACGTTCCGGTCCGATCGACCACGTCTTCGGCCTGGGCCAGGGTGGCGCGATAGGAGTCGATCAGCTCTGTGCTGGTGGCCAATTCCACCGCCAGTGAGGAGAACGACTCCGCCATCGCCGCCGCGTCCCCGGCGAATTGGCGGGATACCGGGACCAGGGCCCTGATCGCCTCGGCCTGGGCGCCCAGTTGGCCCGGCAGGTCGGCGAGCGCCGCCTCCACCGCCATCAGCGAGACGTCGAAAGGCTCGTCCGGGTCGTAGTCCACACCGAAAAGGGAGAGGGCCCGCAGCGTCGCATCGATGGCGCTGGCCGCCTGAATGGCGGCCGGCATCGACCCGTGTATCGCCTCGATATTGGCCCGGAGCTCCCCGTCGAGGAAGTCGGCCACATCCTCGAGTTGTCCGGCAGCGTTGTCCACACCCTCCGCCGCGCCGCCGATGCTGTCTGCCGCAGCGGCCAGCCCGTCGTCGACCTCCGCGGCCACACCCTCGAGCAGGTCAAGCGTCTCGTCGACCGATTGCAGCGCCGATTCGGACAGGCCAACCGAACCACCCAGGTCCCCCGACACGGAGTCGACCAAGACCAGACCGAGCACCATGCCGACCAGGCTGGTGACCAGCGCCAGCACCCCGAAGCCGACCAGGGTGCTGCGGAGGCGCGGCGAGAAGGGCCAGGCTTCAGCGGTCATGGCCAGGCCTCCCTACCCGTTCGCCTCGTACGAGAAACGCCGATTGACACTGACGGCCCACGGGTAAGGGCGCCGGTCATGTCAACCACGTACGCTGTCCGAGCGTCCGGACTCACCAAGAGGTTCGGAAAAGACGCCGGGGTGTTCGATATCGATCTGGAGGTCGCCACCGGTCAGATCGTAGGCCTGATCGGTCCCAGCGGATCAGGGAAGACCACGACGGTCAGGCTCACCACCGGGCTGCTCACCCCGGACTCGGGATCAGTCGAAGTGTTGGGGCAAGACCCGCACCGCTTCACTTCCCAGACCCGAGCCCGCATCGGATACATGGCACAGGAGTCGGTGTTCTTCCCCGAGCTCACGCTCCGGGAGAACCTCAACTTCGCCGCCTCACTCTACGGGATGTCTTATCGACGACGGCAACAAATCGAGGAGATGATCGAGTTCCTCGACCTGGGTGATGTGATGGACCGCCTGCTCCGCAAGGCCTCAGGCGGGGAGAAGCGACGTCTCTCCCTCGCCGCGACCCTCATCCATGACCCGGATCTCATGTTCCTCGATGAGCCCACCGCGGGAATCGACCCGATCCTCAGACGCAGGTTTTGGGACCATTTCGAACATCTGTCCGACTCGAACTCGACCATGATCGTCACCACCCAATATGTCGGAGAGGCTGCCTACTGCGACTTCGTGGGTGTTCTCGCCTCGGGCCGGATCGTCGCGTTCGAGACACCCGAGGGGCTGCGCCGCCGTGCCTTCGGAGGCGAGCAACTGGATGTGGTATTTGCCACGCCGCCTGATCACGAGGACGTGACCAGCCTGAGCGGAGCGAGCGAAGTCCACAAGCTGCGATGGCTCGATGATCACACCATTCGCCTCTCCGTCGACGACGCAGGCAGCTATGCGCCGACGGTCGTCGAATGGGCTCGCCAGCGCGATGTGCAGATCGAGAAGACCGAGCCCTATCTCCCCCCATACGACGACGTATTCGTCGAGCTGGTGGCCACCCTCGACGAGGTAACCGAGCGAGAATCAATGGTGGGCAATGCCGGTTGAGGAGCGATACACCGCTTCCCTGATCCGCAGCCTCGCCTTTCTCCGCAAGGAGCTGGTCACGGTGTGGCGTCAGCCACGGCTGATGGCCACTTTGGTGCTGGGGCCGTTCCTGATCCTGCTCCTTTTCGGGCTCGGCTACCGGGCGACACCCGAGCCCTTTCGCACCCTGATAGTCGTCGACGAGCAAGACGTCCCCCTGGGCTCGGACATCACCGATCTGGGCGAGTCATTCGGGGCAGGCATCGAGATAGTGGGTCAAACCGACGATGCCGACGCGGCCCGACGTCGACTGGCCAACCGCGAGGTCGACCTGGTGGTCATCGTCCCCTCCGGGGTAGTCCAGACCTTGAGCGGGGGCGAGCACGCCACCTTTAACGTCTTGCACTCGGAGATCGACCCGGTCCTGACCGGCAGCGTCCACCTGCTCGCCCGGCTCGGTGTCGACGACTTCAACCGTCGTGTGCTGATCGGGGTCGTCGAAGAGGCGCAGAGCGAATCGGAAGGGGCCGAAGAGGTGCTGGCCGAGTTGGACGACACGGGAACCGAGTCCGAGGCTCTGGCGCGGGCCCGGGAGGCGAACCCGGAGATCCTGGTCAGCCCGTTCGCTGTCGAGACCAGCCCCCTGGTCGAACCGCCGTCCACTCAGGCGGTCTTCTACGCCCCCGGGGTCCTCATCCTTCTCGTTCAGCACCTCGCTCTGACCTTCGCCGCCCTATCCCTGGTCCGGGAGAGGGAGCTGGGGATCACCGAGATCTACCGGACCTCCCCGCTCACGGTCCGGGAGATCCTGATCGGCAAGTACCTCTCCTTCCTCGTTCTAGGCCTGCTTCTCGCCGCCGCGCTCACCGCCACCATGCTTCTGCTCGGTGTCGAGATCCAGGGTCCGGTCTGGTCGTTCACGGTCGTGGTAGCTCTGGTAATCCTCGCTTCCTTGGGCTTGGGCTTCGCATTGTCCGGGCTGGCTCGATCGGACAGTCAGGCGGTGCAGTACGCGATGGTGGTTCTCCTCGTCTCCATCTTCTTCACCGGCTTCGTCCTTCCCCTCGATCAGCTGACCGCGCCGGTCCGCTATGTCTCCTACCTCGTCCCCGGCACCTACGGCATCGGCGGTCTCCAGGACGTCGTATTCCGGGGACAAATGGCCGAGCCCGCCCTCGTGGGCGGGCTCGTGCTGTATGCCGCGGTTATGGCGGCCCTGGCTTGGCTGTCACTGCGCCGTGACGTCGAACCAGTGCGGGCCTGACCCGATACGGCTAGCTGAACAGCCGCTCCAGATGGGAGCGCAGCGCCTCCCAGGCGGTGCGGACGTTCTCCTCGACCTCGAGATCGTCGAGGTTCTGTTCGAAGCTCTCCAGCTCCGACTCGATCTCCTCACGGGCGATCGTGCCGTCTTCGCCAATCGAAGCCAGCGCGGCAGAAATCTCGTCACCCAAGGTGTCCCAGGCGGCGGCTAGCTCGTCGGCCGCCTCCGACTCGGCGATGGCCGAGCCGAGCTGGTCGATCTCGGCCTCGAGCTCGGCGATGGTCTCACCACCGGCAAAGGTGGTTTCGGCTCCAGAGACAGCGGTGCTCGGGGCCGATTGGGTGCCGGTCACGCCTGTGGTGTCCGTGCCGTCGGTGGTGTCCTGGGAACAGGCACCGAGGGCGAGGGCGCCGGCCAGCAGTGCGATAGTCAGATTTCTCTGTCTCATTTTGCTACCTCGATGGGCCCCCTCATCGGGCCCGTAGACCTGGTGACACGCCGGATTTCGTCGCATCACCCGTTCCGATTACCCCTGCGAGCCGTAGCCCCAAACGCCTCAGCGAGCGGTTCAGTGCCGGGCCGACTCTGCCTGGGCGCCAGACGACGCCGTTTCTCGACACCCTTCCCTCCACCGTTCTCGATCCGTAGCTTCCAAGATGTGATCTGGCTTCAGTCCCCGCCCTGGGCGCGTTGGGCGGCCGCCCTGGCCATCGCCGCCTTGGCGATCTGGATCGAGGTTGGCCCCGAGCCGACCATCCCCCATCCCTTTGCAGTCGCGGACATCGAACCAGGGGATCTGATCGACGAGGCCAACACCGAGATGCGGCTGATCCCGGCGGGCACCCTCACCCCGATCGAGCTGGGACTGACGACGCGCTCGCTGATCAGATCCGGTGACCCCGTTCTCGCCTCGGTCCTCGGCGAAGGAAGCGAGGGCGCCCCCGACGGCTGGTGGCGTCTGGAGTTAGCCATTCCCCGTGGCGCCCACCACGGCGACGCCGCCCGGATCGTGCTTCTCGACCGCGACGAGGTCGCCGAGGGCGTGGTGGTCGAGGAGTCGAGCGAGGACCCGCTCGGCTCCGGCCTGGGGTTGGTTGCGGTGGAACCGGGGAGGGCGGCAGAGGTGGCGAGGGCGGCCGGAGAGGGTCGCGCCGTGGTGATGATTGCCCCGCCGTGAGGATTACTGTGCCGGCGTGCTTGCCGCCGCCGTCTGGGGCCTGGTCCAGGGTCTCACCGAGTTTCTCCCCGTCTCTTCGTCCGGGCACCTGGTCATCGTTCCCGCCTGTCTCGGTGAGATGGGCGTCGAGATGG
>DATHUL010000185.1:0-1674 GCA_035462285.1 Acidimicrobiia bacterium | reverse complement strand
AATCGTGCTCGGCGTCGGCTTCGGCGCGGTCGGTGCGCTGGTCAACCAGGTCTACGAGCGCAAGGGCGGCACCTATTGGATCATCAACGGGGTGAACGCCATCATCGCCTACATGATCGTGGCGGTAATCGTCACCGTTTGGGACTGACCCACTCGATGGCGAGCTCCTCGACCTCCCCGGCCCTGATCCGAAAGCCGCGGATCTCGGCCGGGGCCGCGATCAAATAGAGCCAGTCCGGCTCCAGGGCCCTCTGCACGTCGATCATCGAGGGCGTGGCGCCGCCACCGGGATGGGAGTGAAAAGCCCCGGCGATCTCCCAGCCGCGAGACTCGGCATGGGAGAGGGCGGCGAAGTGCTCGTCGGGGTCGACCGTGTAGGACACCGGCGAGGGGTCGACGTTGGTCAGGGGATAGGCGAAGGTGATCCGCCCCGCGGTGTCTGCGGCGAGCAGTCCGCAGCACTCGTCGGGGGCGCAGTTGTCTGCGTGGGTCAGGATCGCCTGACGGATCTGGTCAGAGAGCCTCGGCACGAACGACATTCCCGGCGGGGCGGCAGTACTGGTCGTAGTCGACGAGGATGGGGGGCCGGTCGGGGTCGGCGCAGGCGGGACAGGTCGGGTCCCGGCCGATGGTGACGGTGCTGAAGTCCTGCTCCAGGGCGTCGTAGACCAGCAGTCTCCCCACCAATGGCTCTCCCAGGTCGAGGAGCAATTTGATCGCCTCCATCGCTTCGATCGAGCCGACGATCCCGGGGAGAACCCCGAGGACGCCCGCCTCGGCGCACGACGGCGCCAGCTCGGGGGGCGGGGGCTCGGGGAAGAGACATCGGTAGCAGGGCCCGACGTAGGGGTGGAAGACCGAGACCTGGCCGTCGAACCGGAAGATGGAGCCATGGACCACGGGCACGCCCAGATGCAGCGAGGCGTCGTTGACCAGGTAGCGGGTGGGGAAATTGTCTCCGCCGTCGAGCACCACGTCGTATCCGGACATGATCCGGAGGGCGTTTTCGGCGGTGAGTCGCTCGTTGTGGGTGACCACCTTGACGTCTGGGTTGAGCCCCGAGATCGTCTCCCGGGCCGACTCGGTCTTGGCCATCCCGATTCGATCCAGGTTGTGCAGGACTTGACGTTGCAGGTTGGTGCTGTCGACCACGTCGTAATCGACCACCCCGATCGTCCCCACTCCGGCTGCGGCCAGGTAGAGGGCAGCGGGAGAGCCGAGGCCGCCGGCGCCGATGAGCAGCAGCTTCGACTCGAGGAGACGGGTCTGCCCTTTCTCACCGACCTCGGTGAGAAGCAGGTGTCTCGAGTAGCGGTCTCTCTGCTCTGCGCTGAGCCCCTGTCCCGTGCCCCAGGGGCGACCCTCTGCCTTCCAGCGGTCGAACCCACCTGCCAGCGACGAGACGTCCTGATACCCCATCTCCACCAGGCTGAGGGCGGCCAGGGCCGACCGCCATCCACCGGCGCAATAGAGGACGATGGGTGCACTCACATCCGAGACCACGGTGCCGATGTCTCGCTCCAACAGCCCTCGTGGCAACAACCTCGCCCCGGGGATGGCGCCCTGCTCGTGCTCGCCCGTCTCCCGGACGTCGATCAGCACCACTCCGGTGAGCTTCGGCTCCAGGTCCTCGGGGAGGATCTCCTCGACCTGTTCCAGGGCCCGGCTCACCAG
>DATHUL010000184.1:0-9254 GCA_035462285.1 Acidimicrobiia bacterium | reverse complement strand
AACTGCCGGTTCGCCACCGGGTCCTGGATCCAGGACCTGCGGAAGTCGTTCTCCGGGAACGTGGTCGAGGCGGTGTACTTGTCGGCCAGGATGCCCATGGCCAGCGGTCCGCGCACTATGACACCGATCCCGCTCTCCTGGCAGTAGGGGAGGATCTCGGCCTCGGCGGTTCGGTTCAGGATCGAGTAGTCGATCTGAAGCAGGTCGCAGTCTCCCTCGAGGTTGAATCGCTGCAACAGAGCGAGATCGCTGGTGCTCACCCCCCAGGCCAGCACCTTGCCCTGTTCCTGCAGTGTGCGGAACCCTTCGATGAAGACCGGGGTGTTGGGCTCGAAGTGGCCGATGTGGCACTGGATCGCCTCGACCCGGTCGGTGCCGAGCCGGCGCAGCGAAGACTCCACCCCGGCCACCACCCCTTCGACGGTGTCGTATTGGCTGTGCCCGGCGTGGTGGTCGTATCCGATCCAGCCGATCTTGGTGGCGACCTGGAACCGATCGCGTCTGCCCACCATGGCCCGTCCGAGCAGCTCCTCGGAGTGCCCGTCGCCGTAGACGTCGGCAGTGTCGAAGAAGGTGACCCCGGCGTCGAGGGCGGCCTCGATCGCCCCCAGGCTGGCATCGTCGTCGCCCGGCCCCCACTCCGAGCCGGTGACGGCCCACAGGCCGAGACCCAGTTCGGACAGGTTCAGGCCGCTTCGCGCCCCGAGCGGCCGGGAGCTCATCACTGTCTCGACGGGGAACCTCCGGATCGGGGGGACGATGATACGAGGAGTAGGCTCTCTCCGGCTCGGCGGTACCCTCGCCCGCATGGGAATCATGTCGAGCCAACCCAAGGACCCGGTCCGGGAACCGAAGAAGGGATGGGACCCGGCCCAGTGGGCGACCCGGATTCCCCTTACCCACATCGAGAACCTCACCGAGGTCCCCCGAGCCGCCTGGGAGAATCGGGACAACGCCCGCTACGCCTTTCGCATCCTCGCCGACGGGGTCTGCGACGGGTGCGCCCTGGGGACGAGCGGGATGGACGACTGGACCATCGAAGGGGTCCATCTCTGCAACGTCAGGCTGCGTCTGCTCCGGCTCAGCACCATGGGGCCCCTCGACCCGGCCCTGCTCGCCGATGTGACCGGTCTGGGCGAGAAGCGATCGCGGGACCTGCGACATCTCGGTCGCATCCCCCACCCCCTGATCCGGCGCCGGGGTGAGACCGGGTTCAGTCTCATCGGCTGGGAGGAGGCGATCGACCTGATCGCCGAGCGGATCCGGTCCACCGATCCCGACCGGACCTACACCTATCTGACCAGCCGGGGCATCCCCAACGAGACCTACTACTCGGTGCAGAAGTCGGTCCGGGCGATGGGGACCAACAACATCGACAACGCGGCCCGGGTCTGTCACTCCCCGTCGACGTTCGCCCTCAAGGACGCTCTCGGTGTCGCCGCCACCACCTGCTCCTACTCCGACCTGATCGGCACCGATCTGGTCACCTTCATCGGGTCCAATCCGGCCAAGAACCAGCCGGTGCTGATGAAGTACCTGTTCCACGCCAAGAAGGCGGGGACCAGGGTGGCCCTGGTCAACCCCTATCTGGAGCCGGGGATGGATGACTACTGGGTCCCCTCCGATCTCGAGTCGGCGCTGTTCGGGACCAGGATCACCGATCACTTCTTCCAGGTGCGGCCGTCGGGGGACATCCCCTTCCTCCACGGGGCGGTCAAGGCGCTCATCGAGAAGAACGCCGTCGACAACGACTTCGTTGGCGGGCACACCACCGGGTTCGACCAACTGGCCTTGTATGTCTCCTCGCTGAGCTGGGAGCGAATTGAAGAGGGCTCAGGTCTGGTCCGGAGAGAGATCGAGGCCTATGCCGACATGGTGGCCGCGGCGGATACGGCGGTGTTCGTGTGGGGGATGGGTGTGACCCAGCATGTCCGGGCCGAGGACGCGGTCCAGGCGATAATCAACGTGGCGCTGACCAAGGGATTCGTGGGCCGGCGCGGGTGCGGCCTGATGCCGATCCGGGGCCATTCCGGGGTGCAGGGAGGCGCCGAGATGGGCGCCTACGCCACGGTCCTGCCCGGGGGGACGCCGCTCGATGCCGGGTCGGCGGCCCGGTTCACCGATCTCTACGGTTTCGAGGTACGCGACCATGTGGCGCCGACCACCCCTGAGATGCTCGACCGGGCCGGTAGAGGCGAGATCGACGTCCTGCTCGCGGTGGGAGGCAACTTCCGCGAGGTGATGCCGGGCCCGGCCCGGATCCGGGACGCCCTGGCCCGGATCCCGCTGCGGGTGCATCTCGACATCGCCCTCTCCAGCCAGATGCTCGACGACCCGGCCGACACCGTGATCGTCCTGCCAGCCACGACCCGCTACGAGATGCCTGGGGGCGTCACCGAGACCAGCACCGAGCGCCGGGTGATCTTCAGCCCGGAGATCCCCGGGCCCCGGATCGACCAGGCGAGACCGGAGTGGGAGGTCTTCGCCGAGATCGCGGCCCGGGTCAGACCCGATCGGGCGGGGGCGGTCCGTTTCGCCGGCACCGCCGCCATCAGGGACGAGATCGCCTCGGTGATCCCCATGTACGACGGCATCCAGCATCTCGGGGAGAAGGGCGACCAGTTCCAATACGGGGGACCGTTGCTCTGCGAGGGCTGGGTGTTCCCGACCGCCGACGGCCGGGCCCGCTTCGCTGCCGTCGCACTGCCCTCGCCGTCACCTCGCCCCGACCAGTTCCTGATCGGCACCCGGAGGGGGAAGCAGTTCAACTCGATGGTGCATCAGGATCACGACCCGCTCAACCGGGTCGATCGCGACGGGATACTGATGAACGCCGCCGACGTGGCGCGTCTCGGGCTCGCCGAGGGCGACGAGATCACCGTGGTCAACGACCACGGCGCACTGGCCGGGTCGGTGGTGGTCGCCGACATCGCTCCGGGGAGCCTGCAGGTGCACTGGCCCGAGGGCAACATCCTGGTCGACCCCGATCTCCGCTCGGCGCGGGCCGAGATCCCCGCCTACAAGGAGACCGTGGGCCGGGTCGAGCCGGGGCGAAGGATCGACCCCGACCGGGTGCGGGTCTGAGGCAAGCCCCCCGGGCCGATCAACACTGAGGCTCGACCGAGTACTCGTCGCCGGCCCGCTCGTAGACGTAGGCGCAATCTCCGATGGTCACCTCGAGGGTGAACACGTCGTTCCCCCAGTCGTAGGCCCCGGTCCCGGTCACGACCACCTCGGGGGAGAGGGCGCAGTCCTCGAAGACGAACTCGTCGCCGACGTCGGCAGCAGTGAAGGAAACGGTCCCTCCGCCGGGACAGCCGGCGCCGGAGTCGGTGTACCCGTCCCAGTAGTAGTACTCGGGCAGGTAGGAGATCTCCCATTCGATCGCGTCGAGAAGGGACTCGGGGTCCTCGTCGCCACCGGTGGAGAACAGCGGCTGATAGACCCCCACCACCTCCCCGTCACAGGTCTCGGTCACCGGTGGGGTCCCGTCGAGTATGAAGGCGGTCACCTCGAGGTCGGGGCAGATCTCGCCCCAGCCGAAGATGACGTGGGGCCCGCCTTCCTTCGACATCAAGTAGCCCTCGGCGAGACGGCTGTGGACATCGACGCCCTGGTGATAGGGGGTCACCGGGTCGACGGTGGAGCCGAGGACGAGGACCGGGATCCCTTCGGCGGTGAGCGGCTCGGGCCGGCCCTCGGTCCCAGTGTGGGGCCAGAAGGCACAGGGGAGGTCCCCGTAGTACACCGATCCGAGACGAAGCGGCTCCTCGGGGGCGGCGTCGATCATGGCCTGGACCACGTCTTCGGCGGTCTCCCCCGGGTAGGCATAGTCGAGGCACTCGACGCCGTAGTACATGGCGTCGGACCAGGAGGGATCCTCGATCGGCTCCTCGGTCTGCGGGTCGACCACCAGGTTGACGTAGAGAAGCCGCAGCAGGGGGACCAGATCGCCCCGTCCCCCCTGGGCTGCCAGCGCCCTGAGGAAGAGCATGCGGTCGTATTCCTCGTAGAGTTGGCCGCTCGCCACCAACTCCAAGTCGGCGAGGCCGAAGCTGCGGGTCGCGGTGGTGCCGTCCGGCAGCGGGAACTCGACGGAGAGCGGGCCTTCCAGGAGCAGGGTGTAGAGCCGGTCGTAGGCCTCGCCCCCGGCCATCCCGAGGTCGGCGGCGCACGACTCGTCCTGATCGCAGGCCTCGAGCATCAGGTCGAGTGTCCGGCTCGAGGCGGCAGCCATGTCCTGGTGATAGGCGATTCCCTCCAGGGTCAGGTCGACCACGCCGTCGATGATGAGCCGGTCCAGATGCTCTCCGTGAGCCGCGGCATAGGTCTGCCCCACCTGGGTGCCGTAGCTCTCCCCGAAGAGGACGAACTCCTCGAATCCAAGGGTCTGGCGGAACGTCTCCAGGTCTTCGACCACCTGGGCGGTGGAGACATAGGCGAGCTCCTCGGGGTTGCCCATCTCCTCGACACAGGTAGTGCTGAATGTCTCGGCGGCCACGACCAGGAGGTTGAGGCCGGCGGCGGTGGCGATGTCGCCGGGGGCGCGGAAGTACTCGGCAGCGGCCCGGGGGCAGTTGAGCCCACCGGAGCTGGCGATCCCGCGCTGGTCGAAGAACACGATGTCGAACTGCTCGGCTATGCCAGGGTCGTAGAGCGAGGTGTAGGAGTCGGCGACCGCGATGCCCGAGGTCCCCGGCCCTCCGGTGGCGGTTACGAAAGCCCCCCGGCTCTCACCGCCGGCAGGAAGGACGGCGAAGGTGACCCCGATCGTCCTGTCGTCGGACGGATCGAAGTGATCGACGGGGAGGTCGAGGGTGACACAGGTGAAGTCGGACTCGGGGCAGGGCTCGCCACCGAGCGCTGCCAGGATCTCGGAAGTAGACGGCTCGGCCGCCGTCGTCGAGGTGGTCGATGCCACTGCGGTGGTGGTGGTCGAGCTGGGGGCCAGCGTGGTGACGATGATCGTCTCCGAGGTGCAGGCGCCCAGGAGGACAGCGATGAGGATGGCACCGGCTCTCTTCACTGCGACATCGTATGCGCCGCCAGGCCGATGCGTTGAGCCGGGGCCGGTCGGGTAGGTTGCCGGCGGTGAGCGAGCTGGTCGAAGCGCATGAGTTGGTGTTGCTCGTCCTCGGTCTAGCCGCTTTCGGAGTGGTCGGCCTGCCCCATGCGCTCAGTCGCCAGCCCCTCTCTTACCCGATCATCTTCGTGGCCGGGGGAGCCATCCTCTTCTCCCTTCCTCTGGGCCTGATCCAGCCGGACCCGATCGAGTTCGCCGAGACCACCGAGACGCTCACCGAGATCGGGGTGATCACCGCGCTGATGGGAGCCGGACTGGCCGTCAACCGGGTGCCGGGATGGAAGACGTGGGGATCGACGGTGAGGCTGCTGGCGATCACCATGCCCCTCACCATTGCCGCCGTCGCCGGCCTGGGCTGGTGGGCACTCGGGCTGACTCCGGCGGCAGCGGTCCTGCTCGGCGCAGTGCTCGCTCCCACCGACCCGGTCCTGGCCGGCGACGTGCAGGTGGCGGCGCCTGCCGGGGACGAAGACGATGACGAGGTGCGCTTCGCCCTCAGCTCAGAGGCGGGCCTCAACGACGGGCTGGCGTTTCCCTTCACCAATCTCGCCATCCTGATCGCCCTCAACGGCGTGGCCCCATCGGGTTGGCTGGGCGAGTTCCTGCTGATCGAGATCGCATACAAGATCGGCGTCGGGCTGCTGGGCGGGTTGGTGGTGGGAAGGTTGTTGGCGTGGGTCATCTTCGGTCGCCACTCGTCCTTCCCCAGAATCAGGGACGGGATGCTGGCGCTCGCCGCCACGCTGGTCGCCTACGCCGGGACCGAGATGGTCGGCGGTTACGGGTTCCTCGCCGTGTTCGTGGCCGCAGTGATGATCCGCAACCAGGAGCGGAAGCACTCCTACTTGGAGGTGATGCATCAGTTCTCCGACCAGATCGAGCGTCTGCTCAGTGCAGTGGTCCTCATCCTCTTCGGTGGGGCGTTGGCAAGCGGGATACTCAGATACCTGGACTGGCGGGGAGTCCTGGTGGCGATCATGATCGTGCTCGTGGTCCGCCCCCTCGCCGGCTTGGCCGGCTTGGCCCGGTCGCCGACGTCGGGTCGTGAGCGTGCCGCCATCGCCTTCTTCGGGATACGAGGCGTGGGCTCGTTCTATTACCTCGCCTACGCCTCCAACCAGGTGGAGTTCCTCCAGGTCGAGCAGGTGTGGGCGGTCACCGCCCTGGTCGTGGTCATCTCGGTGGTAGTCCACGGGGTCACCGCCACCCCGGCAATGGCATACATCGATCGCCGCGCCCGTTGAGTCAGGCCTCCTGATCGGCGCCCACGCGGCGAGCGACAGGCCTTCCCACCCGGAGCGCCACGATGGCGCCGGCCAGGGCGAAGACATGCCCGGCGATGGCGACACCGGATCCGGTCTGGACGGCGACATCCACGGCGAGCCCGGCAACGGCGCCGAGGGCAAAGCCGACCCAGGCGCCGATCACCGCGCGTCCGATCGTGCTGCCTGGTCTTCCTCCGGCCAAGCCCCCTGCCACGCCGACCAGAAGGCCGATCGGGGTCACCGAAAGTGTGGGCATCAACATGGTGCTCTCCTTCGTCGGGGCCGTGTGACGAGACCGGCCGCGCTATCTGTCCTGGCTGCCCACCGTATGGAGAGGCGAGTTCCCCGAGAATCGGGAATGGCCCCGAACCGTCCCCGAGTCGAATGGGACAGGTTCGGGTGGGCGGCTCGGTCAGCCCCGCGAGGTCTTCCAGGCCTCGACCTGACGGGCCACCGCCGCCGAGTCGAACCAGGTGTTCTCGTAGGCGATGAGACCGTCGCGGATCTGGAAGAGATGGAGGATCCTGATCCCGACCGGTGCGCCCTCGCCGTCGATCCCGGCCCACTGCCCGTGGACATGCCCCGTGACGTCGGACTCGTCCACCACCCACTGGCCGTCCTCGGAGGTGAAGCGACGGGTCGAGACGAACTTGACGTCGGGGATGGCGTCGATGATGTCGGAGTACACCGCCCCCACCGCCTCCTTGCCGTGCACCGGGCTCAGTGGATGGGTGACGTCGTCCCACACGATGTCGTCGGTGTAGGTGGCCAGGGTCCCGGGAACGTCATGAGCGTTCTCGGCGGCGAAATGCTGATCGACGATGTCCATACCGCTCCTCGTGAATCGAGCCGGCATCTTATGAGCGGCGGGGGGGACTCGTCGATATACGCCGCTGTCACTCAGGTTGCGATGGCGGCGATCAATACCACATTCCCATCGGGATCGTTCACACGCGCGAGGCGCTCGCCCCAGGGTTGGTCGGCAGGTTCTTCGAGCACTGGGACGTTGTTGGCGCTCAACGCCTCGACCATCGCATCGCAGTCATCGACGTACACCCAGAGCGAGAGCCGTTGCCGGCCCGACCCATCTTCGATCTCGGGGTCCACGCCGATGCCGATGTGGGAGCGGCCCAGATCCATGCCCACGTACCGAGGCTGTCCGTCCGCGGGGAACTGGTAAGTGACGTTCCCCCCGAGGAGATCGCGATAGAAGACCAGGGCCCGGTTCAGGTCGGGAGTGCTGATGATCGGGAAGACCGACTGGGTCACGATGCGCTCCTTCCTTGTGGATCCTGGCACAGTCGCGCCGGAAGTGCCCGGACCAGATCCTAGAAGTCGATCCGCATGACCACGCGGCGCAGGGTGGGATGAGTCATTTCGGTGAAACCTGCGTCGGCGAAGACGCTGCGGAGACCGACATGAAGCTCGACCGGCAGCACTCCCTGCCCTGTTTCCAGGACCATCGGGTAGCCCTCGATGGCGCGGGCGCCACGTTGTCGGGCGTGGTCGACGGCGGCTCGAGCCAGGGCACGACTCACTCCACGGCGACGGAACCCGGCTCGTGTGAAGAAGCAGGTCACCGCCCAGACGCTGTCGTCGTTCTTGTCCTCGGCTCGACCCTCCCAGGGCACACGAGTCTTCAGGAGCAGCCGCGGGTAGGAGGTGCGAGGCTCGACCGCACACCAACCGGCAGGCTCGCCATCGAGATAGGCGATGAGACCGGTTGTGGTGCTCGACTCGGGATGACCCGGGTCGGTTTGGGCCCGCAGCCGGAAAGCCAGCTCCTCTGGCCCGACCGACGCCCATGATTCCCCGGGCTGCATCTTGTATCGCTGGCACTGGCACGCGGGCGGAGCGCCGCGGGTGCCGAACACGGTCTGGAGATCGTCCCAGCTCGCTTCGTTGGCGGGAACGACCGTGATCTCGGGGGTCGTCGGATCGGCCACGACCGCACCGTACCGCCCTGGATGTCGGGTCGCGCCCCTGACCCCCATCCGAGGTCGATCAGGGACAGTCGGTCTCGGGAGGGGGGCCGGCCGCCCCGCGCAGGGCTCCGATGGCCACGTCGAGGGTCTCCACGGGCAGCATCGTCATGGTCTCGTCCCGGAGACTCTCGGCGACGGCCTCGCCCTGACATCGTTGTGATGCCGGGTATACGAACACGTCGGCACCGGCCCGATGCGCCGCTCTTGCCTTGGCGGCGAGGCCGCCCACGGTGGAGATGGTGCCGTCGATGCGAATCGCTCCCGTGCCGGCGATCACCCGACCACTGGCGAGGTCCTGTCCCGAAGCGTGCGTATAAGCAGCCAGGGCAAGGATGAGCCCGTGCGACCTTCCCAGGCTGAGGTTTCGGTACCAACTCTCGGGGACGAAACGAAGCCATCCGGTGAGCGACACCTGCGCTTCGGTCGGGAGGCCCATCGTCGCCACCTCCCGGTATGGCAACTCGGTCCCGGTGAAGGCGTGGACCGCTCCGGCCGGGGTGATGAACTCGTTCTCCTGTCCCAGGTTGGAGATTGCATTCGCCCATTCGTCCCCGGTGGTGATGGCCTGCCCGTTGACAAGGGCCACCTGGGCCCGGTCGGGCAGACCCGGGATCTCGGGACCGCTGACCTCGACCACTGTGGTCAGTTCGATCTCGCGCCCGGCGCGCGCCAGGCCGATGGCGATGGCCGCCGGCTCCGTCATCGCCGGGGAGTTGAACCCCGACCCACGGGTCAGGTCTCTCGGAGGCTGGACGTCGGGATGGATCCAGCTGTACACGACCTCGGCCACCACCGGAGGCCGGCCCGCAGACAGCGCGTACCAGGTGCCCGGCGGGTCGATCGTCTCCCCGTTGTACTGGAAACGACCGTCGAGTCTCCACGCCATGCCCGGGGGGTTGGGTGTCCTGGCCATCAGCCAGG
>DATHUL010000183.1:0-7404 GCA_035462285.1 Acidimicrobiia bacterium | reverse complement strand
GGCAGCTTCCGAGATCCGGGCCGCCCTCGTCTGGACCCGACGCGCCGCCGACGCTCACCTCGACCGGGCCCGGGACCTGGTCGAACGTCATCCCCTGATCAGGGAGGCGCTGCATCGGGGAGTCATCGACCTGCCCAAGACCCGGGTGATCATCGAACAGACCTCACATCTCGATGAGTTGACCGCCCGGCGAGTCGCCGGGGTCGCCCTGGAGAAGGCTGCTCTGGAGACCACTGGACAGCTGAGAGCGCGTATCCGGCGGCTGGTGATAGCCGTTGACCCCGACTCGGCCCGGGACCGCTACCAGGCGAGACTGGTCGACCGGCGGGTGGTGATCGAAGCCAGCGAGGACGGGACCGCCAACCTGTTCGGCCTCGACCTCCCCGCCGACGACACCAATGCCGCGATCCGGAGGATCAACCGGCTCGCCCGGTCGGCGAAGACGGCCGACGACCCCCGCACGATCGACCAGATCAGGGCCGACATCCTCCTCGACCTGCTCAACGGTCGCCAACCCGGCCAATCGCGTGGTGATGGAGCCGTCGTCGACATCAGGGTCGATCTGACCACCCTGGCCGGGCTCGACGACAACCCGGCCGAGATACCCGGTTGGGGGCCGGTCATCGCCGACGTGGCCAGACAAGTGGCCGAAGGGCAGGAGAAAGCGGAGTGGAGGGTCGTGGTCACCGATCCCCACACCGGCCGGCCCGTCCACGTCGGCACCACCCAGAAACGGCCCACCAGACGGCCCACCACCAGTCAGCGACGCAACATCGAGGCCGTCGCCCTCACCTGTGTCTTCCCCGGCTGCCGGATGCCCGCCCGAGACTCGGACCTCGACCACCGCGACGCCTGGGCCGACGGCGGTCCCACCCAAGAAGACAACCTCGAACCACTATGCCGACACGACCACCGGCTCAAACACGCCGGGTGGAAGCTGGAGGGGCTGGGGACCGGCGAATACTGTTGGACCAGCCCGCTCGGGCTCAAATACACCGTCGACCCCCGGGCTCCCTGAGCGAGAGCTCTGGGGACGAGCTCACCAGCTGGTCGCGATGTACTTTGTCTCCAGGAACTCCTCGATGCCCTCGTGGCTGCCCTCGCGGCCGATGCCGGACTGCTTGACCCCGCCGAACGGGGCGGCCGGGTCGGAGACCAGGCCCCGATTGAGCCCGACCATGCCCGACTCGATCGCCTCCGCCGCCCGAAGGCCCCGGGCCAGGTCACCGGTGTAGACGTAGGAGATCAGCCCGTGGACGGTGTCGTTGGCCATGGCGATCGCCTCTTCGTCACTGTCGAAGCTCACCACCGGTGCCACCGGGCCGAAGATCTCCTGGTCGAGGATGTCGGCATCCGGGGAGACCCCGGAGAGCACGGTGGGAGCATAGAAGTAGACCTTCCGATCCGGCACCGACGCCCCGACCTCGACATCGGCCCCGGCGTCGACCGCCTCCTCGACCAGCTTGGCGATGTCGTCACGTGATCTCTCGTTGATCATCGGCCCCACCTGGTTGGCCCGATCGATCCCCGGGCCGACCTTCATCGCCCCCATGGCACCGGCCAGCATCGAGGTGAACTCCTCGGCGACCGAGGCATGGACCAGGAACCGGTTGGCCGCGGTGCACGCCTCGCCGGCATTGCGCATCTTGGCCACCATCGCCCCCTCCAAGGCGGCGTCGAGGTCGGCGTCGCCGAAGACGATGAACGGGGCGTTGCCGCCGAGCTCCATGGAGACGTTGAGCACCTGGTCGGCGGCGATCCTGAGCAGGGTCTGCCCCACCTCGGTCGAGCCGGTGAAGGAGAGCTTGCGCACCCGGGGGTCGCGCAGCATCTGCTCGATCACACCCGAGGATCCCCGGGCCACGACCACGTTGACCACACCCGGGGGAAGCCCCGCCTCCTCCATCAGATGGACCACGGCCAGCGTGGTCAACGGCGTGTCCGAGGCGGGTTTGACGATGGCGGTGCAGCCCGCGGCCAGGGCGGGGCCGATCTTGCGGGTGGCCATCGCAGCCGGGAAGTTCCACGGTGTGATCATCACGCTGACCCCGACCGGCTGGCGCACGGTCACGATCCGCTTGTCCCCCGCCGGTGACAGACGCAGCTCCCCACCGACCCGGGAAGCCTCCTCGGAGAACCATCGGAAGAACTCGGCGGCATATCGCACCTCGCCCAGTGCATCGGGGAAGGCCTTGCCGTTCTCGAGCACGATCAGCTCGGCCAGGTCCTCCTCCCGAGAGCGCATCGCCTCGAATGTGCGGCGCAGGATCTCGGCCCGGTCACGGGGCGGGGTGGCCGACCAGGGGCCGAGCGCTTCGGCGGCGGCATCGACCGCATCGCCGGCATCGCTGGCCTCGGCCAACCCGACGTCTACCAGCACGTCCTCGGTGGCCGGGTCGACGACGGGCAGCTCGCCTGTACCCGACGACCAGCTCCCACCGATGTATAGACCGGTCTTCCCACGCTCCTTCAGCTCGTCGAGGATCGCTGTCATGTGCTCTCAACCTCCATTGGCATCGTGCGGCGCAGTGTGGTGCCGCCGTTCCATGAAACACCAACCCGGTGGTAGTACCCACCGATGATCTCCTCCGGGGCGAGCAGCGACAACTCCTCGGTGGGGGAGTCGTACAGCTCCAGCTCGGCCCCGCCGCCCCACACGTCGCCGATCTCGCCGTCGTAGCCTCGCATGGTCACCAGCTCGTCGAGCGACTCGGTTCCGTCGGACTCGATCGCCGGCCACCATCGATTGTGGAGCATGGCGTGGCCGTTGACGAACCCGGGACCGCCCGGGGCCGGTTGCTCCAGGGTGATCACCGCCCGGGCGAGACGGCGGTCCACCGCCGCCAACGTGGCCCCGAATCTCGCACCCGCCTCCAGTCTGGGGCCGGCCCGGCCGGTGGTGACGGGCCGGGTCATCCAGATGCTCCCCATCTTCTTGGGGTAACCCTGGTGATATCCGCGGACCAGGGCAAAGTCCTTGTCCACCCAGATGAAGACGCAACGGCTCCAGGTCTCCCCCTCCCACCGGCACCGGACCACGGCGAAGCACTCCTTGTACTGGGATCGCACCGGGTCGAGGATCTCCTCGAAGTCATCGCCACAGCTCTGCCAATCGGCCCAGATCAGGGCCACCGCCCCGGGGTCCTCGGCGGCCGGCTCCACACCCTCGGGAAGCAGGTCGGCCACCCGGGCCGGATCGGTGCGGTACTCCACCGTCAGCATCTCCCCCGAGTAGTGCCAGGGAGGGGGCGGGAGCAGCGACGATCGTCCGCTTGGTGTGCGCGGGAAGAGAAAGCCTGACATCAGACGAGCTGCATGGTGTAGATGGCCTGATCGTATATGGCACGTTCCGGGGTGGGCGAAGCCATCGGGCCGGGCTACCTTGGAACCCGATGTCGCCGGCTCTCGAACCAGACCACCAGGAACGAGCAGATCTGGCCGAGAGCGTCCTGGCGGTCCTCCAGGACTGGTTCGACCGGGCCGACACCATGCCGGCCTCGGGCATCGACCTCGACGACGCGCTCGCCACCCGGCTCATGGCCCCTCCGGCGAACGATGGCCGCAGTCTCGAGGCCATCCTCGCCGACCTCCAAGAGGCCGGGCGCTCCGGTGTCTACCACCCTTCCGGAGGGCACCTCTCCTACATCCCCAACGCAGGTCTCTACACCGCCGCCCTGGCCGAGTTCCTCGCCGCCGGGCTCAACCGCTACACCGGGGTGTCCCACGCCGCACCCGGGATGAGCGCCATCGAGCACGGGATGGTCCGATGGATGAACTCGCTGTTCGGTCTTGGCGAGACGGCGTCGGGCGTGCTCCTCTCCGGCGGCTCGATGGCCAACTTCACCGGGGTGGTCGCCTCCCGAACCGCGCGACTGGGAGACGAATTTGGCTCGGGCTCGGTCTACGTGACCCACCACACCCATCACTCGGTGGAGAAGGCGGCCAGGATCGCCGGCCTGCGCAAGGATCAGATAAGGGCGGTGGCCGTCGACGCCGACCTGCGCATGGACCCGGAGGCCCTCCGGATGGCGATTACCGAGGACCGGGCGGCGGGGTTGGACCCCTTCCTGGTCGTCGGTTCGGCCGGGAGCACCGACACCGGGACGGTTGACCCGCTGCCGAAGCTGGCGGAGATCGTGGCCGACGAAGGGCTTTGGCTCCACGTCGATGCGGCGTACGGCGGCTTCTTCCAGCTCACCGAACGGGGACGAGCCGCGCTCGAAGGGATCGACCTGGCCGACTCCATCGCCGTCGACCCGCACAAGGGCCTGTCCATCCCGTTCGGGGTGGGCGCACTGCTGGTGCGTGACGAGGGGCACCTGATCGACGCCAACCAGGGAAGGGGCGCCTATCTGCGCGAGGAGGACCACTATTCGGGGATCCGTGACATCGCGGCTCTCGGTCCCGAATTGAGCCGCCCGTTCCGTGCCCTCCAGATGTGGCTCCCTCTGCATCTCCATGGTGTCGACCCGTTCCGGCAGGGCCTGGACGCAAGCCTCGACCTGGCCGAGTACGCCCACCGACGACTCTCCGGGATCGAGGGATTGGATATGCCGTGGAAGCCTGATCTGTCCATCGTCGCCTTCCGCTTCGAGGACGATGAGCTGGGGGTGCGCGCCTTGGAGGCGGTGAACCGGGACCGGGTGGTCCATCTCTCCCCGACCACCATCGACGACCGTTTCGTGCTCCGTTTCGCCATACTCAACCGGCGGACGACACAGGATCACATCGATCACGCCATCGACATCATCGAGAAGACCCTGATCGGCTGAGATGGCCCGAGGGGACGTTCCCTAGTTGTTGGGGGGCGCCTCGCTGATGTCGGCCAACGCCGACTCTGGATCCCGCTCGATGGCCAGATCGCCCAGGGAGACGATCCCGACCAGATTGCCGTCGTCGATCACGGGGAGCCGACGGATGGCACGATCTCGCATCAGACCCACCGCCCGGTCCACCGGATCACCTGATGCCACCGACTCGATGTGGTGACTGCACACGTCCTCCACCGTGACCGAATTGGGATCTCTGCCCTCGGCCACCACGTTGACCGTCAGGTCGCGGTCGGTGACGATCCCGCAAACGGTCCCGTCGTTGCGAGTCACCAGCACGTCTCCGATATTGGCGTCCCGCATGATCGCTGCCGCCTCGCGCACCGATGCCGTCTCGGCAACAGTGCGTGGGCTCTTGGTCATCACCTGTTCGATTGTCTGCATCGATACCTCCTGGTCGAGACGAGCAACTACCCGATCCGAACGCGGTCGAAACCCATCATCCCGGTGCACCGGTGCCCAGGGGCGTCGGCGATCAGGCGCCCGGGTAGGTTGGCGACGGTGACCGAGTCGCCGCCCCGCCTCGCCCAGGGTCTGTTCGCCCCCCTGGCCCCTCGCTACGAGCGTTGGGCCCGGATCCTGAGCTTGGGTCAGGACCCGCTCTGGCGTGGTCGCATGGTGACCGCGATCGGGGTCGGGCCTGGAGACACCGTGCTCGACATCGCCGCCGGCACCGGGTCGATCACCCGTCTCCTCCAGGAACGGGGAGCATCGGTGGTGTCGCTCGACCAGAGTCTTCACATGCTGTCGGGGGCGGTGGCCAGGGGGGCGATCGGCGTGGTGGCCACCGCCGAGTCCCTCCCTTTCCCCGATCAGCGGTTCGATGCGGTCACCTTCGGCTATCTGCTCCGATACGTGAGCGACGTGACCGGCGCGATGACCGAGATCACCCGTGTGGTCCGACCCGGAGGCAAGGTCGCCATGGTCGAATTCGGACGCCCCGGAGGCGTGTGGCGGCCCCTGTGGTGGGGCTACACCCGCCTCGTCCTCCCGATGGCAGGGCTGATCGCCGGCCCCGGCTGGTATCGGGTGGGGCGGTTCCTCGGACCTTCCATCGATGGCTTCGCCGACCGCTACCCGCCTGCGAGGCTCGCCGCTCTCTGGGAGACGGTCGGGCTGGTCGAGGTGCGCTACCAATGCCCCTCTCTGGGCGGGGGACTGGTCATGTGGGGCCGACGACCCGATCGGGAAGCGGGCCCTTGACCGGGGGGCGGCCCGCCTTCTATGCGCCGACGGGTTCGCTGCTGGGCGATCTGGTCTCCCTGCTACACGTCCCCTACACGCTGTGGCATCTCTCTTACGTCCCGATCGGAGCCGCGCTCGCCCCTAGCCTCGACTTCCGCCTCCTGGCCGGCACCCTGGCCGCCTTTCTGTTCGGCCTCGGGATCGGGGCTCACGCCCTGGAC
The DNA here is from genome assembly GCA_035462285.1 of Acidimicrobiia bacterium. Lineage (GTDB taxonomy): Bacteria > Actinomycetota > Acidimicrobiia > Spongiisociales > ZC4RG35 > JARDZU01. Next base: position 1,169 of record DATHUL010000183.1, on the reverse strand, counting down.
GAGGTCAAGAGCCGCCCTCTCGGCACCCGTCTCACCGACCGGGCGCTGTGGACGATGGGCATCGGGGCGATGGCGGTGTCGCTGGCCATCGGGGTGGTCGGCGGATTCGTAATCTCGCCCTGGGTGCCGGTGTGGGCGGCCGCCGGCATCCTCCTCGCCGTCGGCTATGCCCTTGAATGGCCCGTGCTCCACACCGATCTCGGCTTCGGCCTGGCCTGGGGCGCCTTCCCACTGCTGGTCGGTCACTGGGCCCAGACCGGGACAGTCTCCGTACCGGTGCTGGTGGTCGCCGCTGCGGCCACCTTGCTCAGCCTGGCGCAACGAGCCCTGAGCACACCTGCCCGCTTCGTGAGGAGACGCACCAGCGAGACGGTGACCCGCTTCGATCAAGACCGGGAGTGGAGCCGCGCCGAGCTTCTCGACACCTGGGAGAAGCCGCTCCGCCTGCTCACCTGGACCACCCTCGCCCTCGCCGTCGGCCTACTCCTCACCCACCTCTGAGGCTCTAGGCCAGGACCACCCGCACCGGTAGGTGCTTGATCCCGTTGATGAAATTGGAGCGGAGACGATCCGGCTCACCCATGATCTCGACCGAGGCCACCCTCCGCAACAGCTCTTCGAACACCACCCTCACCTCGAGCCGGGCCAGGGACGCCCCGAGACAGACATGACGACCGGTGCCGAAGGCGAGGTGGTCGTTCGGCTCCCGTTCGATGTCGAAGCGAAACGGCTGGTCGAAGACCTCCTCGTCGTGGTTGGCCGAGGGGTACCACATCACCACCCGATCGCCGGCCGCGATCCTCCTCCCCCGCAGCTCCACCTCCTCGGTGGCGGTGCGTCGGAAGTGCATCGTCACCGACGAGGCGCGCAGGATCTCCTCGGTGGCCGAGGCGGACAGACCCTTCGGGTCGTCCCGCAGCCGGCCCATCTGCTCGGGATGGTCGAGCAGGAAGAGAAGCCCGTGGCTGATCGTGTGCCGGGTGGTCTCGTTCCCCGCCACCATCATCAGGGTGAAGAAGTTCTTGAACTCCAGGTCGGTTAGCGGCCGGCCGTCGGGCTCGGCCGTGAGTAAGGCCGTGATGATGTCGTCGGCCGGGTGGTTGCGCCGCTCCGTTGCCACCTCTTCCGCATACCGGAACACCTCGAGCGCTGCCGGCGACCGAAACGGA
>DATHUL010000182.1:0-8025 GCA_035462285.1 Acidimicrobiia bacterium | reverse complement strand
GCCTCCATCGCCGCCGGGGACAGCTTGGTCCTCGAGCCGATCTTGGCCCCGAGCGACCGGGTGATGTGACGGCTGACCAGGACACTGACCGGATCGCCCAGGGTCCCGTCGTTGAGACTCCGCTTGACCAGGGCCTGCTTGGTGTTGAACCGTTGCGAGTAGCCGATGGTGAACTTGAGACCCTTGGCCTCGGCGATCTCGATCAACTCGTCCGCCTCGTCCAGGGTCAGCGCCATCGGCTTCTCCAGTAGCACGTGTTTGCCCGCCTCCAGGGCCGCCTTGGCCATCGGGTGATGGAGGGTCTCCGGCGTGGCCGAGATCATCAGGGCGGAGATTCCCGGATCGGCGACCAACTCCTCCCAGTTGGTGGTGGCGGTCGCCGCGCCGGTCTGCGTCTCCACCTCAGCCAACCGCTCCGGGTTGACCTCGGCGAGGTGTAGTGATCCCACCAGTGCGCTGTTGGCGGCGGCGATGGCGCGGATCCCGCCGCACCATCCGGTGCCGATTATGCCGAGGCCGATCGGTTCCATTTTCGATTCCTTTCGCTTCAGAGAAGGGTTTCCGGTGGGATGGGCAGCTCGACGGGACGGCCGGTCCGCGCCGAGTAGTCCATGGCCATGGTCAGGATCAGGTTGCGATGCCCGTCCCGGGCCGTGGCGTGCGGGGTGGCGGTCCCGGTGCTGAGACGGTGGAACCAGGTCATGGTCTCCTCCCGCATCGGCCCCCAGAGCAGACCGCCGGAGACGTCGCCGGGCGGGTAGCTGCCCAGGAAGTCGACGTAGCGCTGCGAGTCGGGCTGGTACCCCTTCGAGGTGTAGCCGGCGGGCTGGGGTATCTGGGTCGCCATCACCACGTCGCGATGGGTGTCCTCGATGTCGATCACGCCCTTGGTACCGACGATCCCGATCTCTAGACCGTAGACCGCCCCGGGCCAGACGGTGGGCAGGGCCCAGCTGATGTTCATGCTCCAGATAGCCCCGTCGTCCATGGTGAACAGACCGAAGGTGGCGTCCTTGGTCCCCATCTCCCCCAGGGTGTGGTCGATGGAACGGGCATAGACCTCGACCGGCTTGCGCGGTTCCATCAGCCACATGCACATGTCCAGGCTGTGGGTGCCGGATACCACCATCGGGGTCAGGTTGGAACGCTCGGTCGTCTTGCGCAGGGTGGCGTCGGGGACCATGCGGTTCATGAAGGCCCTGGTGACGACACTGGTCACATCGCCGATCTGACCGTCACGAAGACGCTGCTTCACGGTCTGGAAGCGACGACGGAAACGCTGGGTGTAGCCGACCACGGCGTCGATCCCGGCCGACTCGATGACGTCGAGGACGCGGGCCGACTCCACCGGGTTGGTGGCCAGGGGCTTTTCGATGAAGAGTGGCTTTCCCAGCTCGACCGCCGACAGGATCGGAGTCACGTGCTCGTTCTCCGCGGTGGCGACGATCACCGCGGTGACCTCGGGCCGGGAGAGGAGCTCGTCGAGGTCGGTGGTGACCAGATCGGCATCTACATCCTCCCCGAGAGCCTTGGCTGTGTCGGCATCGATGTCGCAGAGACCGATCCACTCCACCGCGGGGTGCTCTCGGGCCAGGACCGCCCGGATCCGCCCCACCGTTCCGCAGCCGATCACGGCCAAGCCGATGGCGTCGCCTCTCATCGCTCGATCCCGAGGAGCCGGGCGGCGTTGCCCCCCACGATCAGATCGAGATCGTCGGGGGACAACCCGCTCACCTTGTTGAGCAGGCCGAGCGGATCGGTTTCCCCCATGTCGTAGGGGTAGTCGGTGCCGAGGAGGATGTGATCGGGCCCGTATTTGTCGATGAGGAACCCCAATTGGTCGGCTTCGAACACCATTGTGTCGAAATAGAAGCGGGAGAGGTATTCGGAGGGGGGCCGGGGCAGGCCATGTCTCACATCGGCCCGGGCCTGATAGGCGTGGTCGAACCTGCCGGCATAAGCAGGGAGGAAACCGCCCCCGTGGGAGAAGACGAACTTGAGCCCGGGGTGACGCTCCATGACCCCGTCGAAGATGAGACGCCCGGCGCAGATCGTCTCCTCGAGGGGATGGCCGATCGTGTTGAAGAAGTAGTGATCGGTGAACCTGGCCGGCTCGGTGAAGCCGGTGGGGTGGATGAAGATCAGCATGTCCAATTCCTCGACCACCTCCCAGAAGGGCTCGAATCGGGGGCTGGACAACTCCTCGCCTTCGATGTGGGTGGCCATCTCGATACCCCGGAAACCGAGCTCGGCCGAGCATCGACGCAGCTCGGCGATGGCAGCCGGCGGGTCCTGGAGCGGGACCGCGCCCAGGGCGAGGAACCGGTCGGGGTACTCGCCCACGACCCGGGCGAGGTCGTCGTTGATCACCCTGAATGCCTCGACCGCCAGATCGCCCCCGGCCCAGTGGAAGAGTTGGTATGGGGAGAGACTGAGCGCCTGCACGTCGACGCCCATGACGTCCATGTCGGCCAGTCGCACCTCGATCGACTCCATCTTGGGGCGAATGTCCTCCAGCTGGAGACGATTGACCTCCCGGGTGAGCTCGTTGCCGAATTGGAAGGGCTTGCGCCCCAACCGGTCCGACTCCGGCTTGGCCAGGGCTGCGGCCGGGCCACACTCACGATGACAATGGATATCGATGACACGACCGGGGCTCAACACCATCTCCTCAGACAAGGTCTCTTCATATCATGCACAATATAGGATCAACCGGCGGATGACGCGATCCGGAACAGACTCGCCGCGTTGCCCCCGGCGATCATGGCCCGCTCCCGCTGGTCGAGCCGGGTGTCGGCCAGTGCCCCGAGCGGGTCGGTCAGCCCCATGTCGAAGGGGTAGTCGGTCCCGAGCAGCACCCGCTCCGCTCCGAATCGGTCGACCAGATGCCCGATCAGATCGGGGTCGAACACGGTCATGTCGAAATAGAACCGGTCGAGGTAGTCGGAGGGGAGACGGTCGATGTTCCCCCTCATCTCCGGTCGATGACGAAAGGCGTGGTCGGTTCGTGCCCAATAGAAGGGCAGATAGCCACCACCGTGGACCAGCAACATCCTCAGGTCCGGGTGCCGCTCGAGCACTCCGGCCAGGATCAACCGCGTGACGGCGAGGGTGGTGGCCAGGGGCATGCCGATCACGTTGACCAGGTAGAAATCACTCATCCTCTGCGCCTCGGTGAAACCGGCAGGGTGGAGGATCACCACCAATCCCGACTCCTCGAGGGCGGTCCACACCGGTTCGAACCCGGGGTCGTCGAGATCGAGCCCGTTGACGTCGGCCCCGATCTCGACCGCGGGAAACCCGAGATCGAGGACACGTTTCACCTCGGTCACGGCAAGATCGGGATGACCCAGCGGCATGGTTCCGACACCGACCAATCGATCCGGTGCGGCGGCGCAGACCTCGGCGATGCGCTCGTTCTGGAGCGAGGTCACCGCCGCGGCCAGGCCGGGCTCGGCCCAGTAGAAGTAGTGGAACGGGGTGAGGGCGACCAGCTGGACGTCGACGCCCATGGCGTCCATGTCGGCCAGCCTGGTCTCGGGGTCGGTGTACTTTTCCCGGGCCAGACCGTAGAACTCGTTGTTGAGCTCCTTGGTCAACGACGAGGAGAAGAACGTGCGGGGCTCGTTCTCGGGCCGGAGATGGGGCTGGGTCATCTCGGCCGATTCGGGCACCATCAGGTGACTGTGCACGTCCACGACCAGCGGGGCGGGTCGGGTCGCCCGGGTCGCCCCCCAGGCCGCCACCCAATCGGCGGGGCGATCCCCCGTCACCTCACCCTCCCAGCCCGTCTTTCACTTCACCCGCCCCAACCCCGCCCGGCGTCGGACGACCTCGGCCACCGAGGAGTTGTCCAGATCGGCCAGACCGGTCTCCTCGCCTTCGGCGAGAGCGGCCCGGGCCACCTGGGCCAGATCCATGGTCGCCCCCAGCTCGAGCCCATGCTCCACTATCAGCCGGGCGTCCTTGTGGCTTTGACGGAGCCGGGCGAAGGGATGCTCGTGGTCGCCCCGGACCATGCGCTCGCCCCACACGTCCATCGCCTTGGAGTAGGCGAGCGAGTCCTTCAGCACGTCGAGGGTGGTGTCCAAATCCATCCCGGCCAGCTCGGCCACGACCAGGGCCTCGGCCAGGGCCATGCGATGAACGGTGAGGGCGTGGTTCACGATCAACTTCATCCGGGAGGCCGACCCGACCGGCCCGACGTGATGATGGGAGCGCCCGATCGCCTCGAAGATGGGCCGACCCCGCTGGTAGGCCTCCTCCGGTCCGCCCATCATCACCACCAGCTCTCCCCGCTCCGCCACCTCGCTGTTCCCGCTCACCGTTGAGTCGGTGTACACCACACCGCTCCCGGCCAGGGCGGCGGCGATCTCGACGGCATCACCGGGCCGGCCGGTGGTGGTGTCGTACACGTAGAGAGGGGAGACCCCGGCCCCGGCGATACCGCCCTCACCGAGACACACCTGGCGGGAGACATCGGATGTGGGAAGCGAGAGAAGCGCCGCCGTACAGCCCTGCACCGCCTCGGCCGGCGACCCGGTGGCCACACCGCCCTTGCCCTCCAGCTCGGTGGACCGGGCCGGATCGGGGTCGTAGCCACGGACGGTATGCCCGGCGGCGAGGAGGTTCGCCGACATTCGCGATCCCATCAGGCCGAGACCGATCACGGCCACCGCAGTGGTCATCAGAAACCGTAGAGAGCGGTCGGGTTGTCGACCAGGATCCGGCGCCGCATCTCCTCGTCCGGGGCCCACGACTCCAGCTGTTCCAGCAGGTCGGCGTCGTTGGGCTGCTCCACGAACTTGTTGGGATGGGGCCAGTCGGTAGCCCACAGCATCCGGTCCGGGCTCGCCTCGATCAGGGCGCGGGCCAACGGCACCACCTCGGGCCAGGGGGGCAGGTCGCCCACTCCGAGCCGGTTGGGGCCGGAGAGCTTGACCCAGGTGTTGCCCTCCTCCACCAGCCCGAGCAGATCCTGAAACGGTGGATAGCCCACCCCCTCGGCCGCCGGCATGTAGGCGAAGTGACCGATCGAGATCGGGGCGTCGAGGGAGCGAAGCAGGGGGAGCAGACCGGGCAGCTCGGGACCGGCGAACAGGAACTCGACATGCCATCCCATGGCGGCGACACGTTTCGCCAGCCCGGGGACCTCATCGAGCTCGACCGGCATCCCCCCCACGTTGTCCAGATTGAGCCGGATCCCCCGCGCTCCCCGATCATGGAGCTCGCTCAACTCCCCGTCGCTGACATCCGCCCCCACCGCCACCACCACCCGGGCACGATCCGGGATCGAGGAGGCGGCGTCGAGGATGGCCGAATTGTCGGTCCCGTACACCGAGGGCTGGGTGAACACGACCCGCTCGATCCCGAGCATCTCGTGCATGGCCAGCATGTCCTGCAACGTCGACTGGGGAGGGTTGTACCCTCGCTCCGGGATCAGGGGATAGCCGTCGACGAACACATGGGTATGACAGTCCACCGACCCGGGAGGGACGACGAGACGGCTGCGCCGGGTGTCGCGGACCGGGGGGAGACAGGTCGGGATCTCTGCCATGGAGCTCAGTCCCGGATCGGGATGGTGAGATGGCGCAGGGTGACCTCGATGAGACGGTCGGCATCGCCGGCCCGGATCGAAGCGATCATCTCGTTGTGGTCTCTGGTCGCAGTCTCCTTGAGCATCGGGCTCTTCCTCAGGGTGGCGCTGACGAAGACCACCTGGGTGTCCTGCAGGCTCTTGATCAGCTCCACCAGCCTTCGTGACGACGACGCCTCGTAGAGCTTGCGATGAAAGGCACGATTCCCCTGGACCCAAACGTCCCACGAATCGGAGGCGGCCATCTCGTCGAGGATCTCTTGTGCCTCGCCGAGGATCTCGGGAGGCATACCTTCCACCGCCTCGCGCGCCGCAATCGGCTCGAGCACCGAGCGGATCCTCACGATCTCCTCCACCTCGGCCTGGGTCACCGCGGTCACCACCCCGCCCCGGTAGCTGTCGATCCGGACCAGTCCCTCGAAGGAGAGCTCACGAAGGGCCTCGCGGACCGGGGTGGTGCTCACGTCGAAGGTCGATGCGATCTCGGCCAGGCTGAGCCTGGTCCCGCCGACCAGGTCGCCGTTGAGGATCGATCGGCGCAGCGAATCCGACACGTAGTCGGTTGCGGTGCGCGGTCGGGCCGTCCGTCGTAGCACCGCAGCGGGCGAAACCACCGCTGTCGTCTCCGATTCCTCCACACTTCTCCTCTCAGATCACCGGATTGCGCAGCGTGCCGATCCCGTCGATCGAGATCTCCACCACGTCACCCGAGGCCAGGTACCTCGGCGGATCGAACCCGATCCCCACACCCACCCCGGTGCCGGTGGCGATCACATCGCCCGGCTCCAACGTCATCACCTCGCTCAGTGTGGCGATGAGGGTAGGTACATCGAAGATGAGGGCGCTGATCGGAGCCTCCTGACGCAGCTCTCCGTTGACGGTGGTACGCAACCACGAGGCCCCGATGTCGGGAAGCTCGTCGACGGTGGTGATCGATGGGCCCATCGGGCAGAACGTGTCCGGGCTCTTTCCCACGAACCATTGGACATGTCGCTTCTGCAGGTCACGGGCGGTGACGTCGTTGACGATGGTCCATCCGAAGATATGACTCAGCGCCTCTTCGGCCGGGACATTGCGAGCGGTGCGCCCGATCACCACGGCCATCTCGCCCTCGTAGTCGGTGGTGCCGCTGGGGTCGTTGGCCAGGACGATCGGCTGGTCGGGCCCGATCACCGAGGTGGGCGCCTTGGTGAAGATCACGGGATGATCCGGGATCATCTGCTTCTCCGAGGCGTCGAAGCCGGAATCGGAGAACTCCCGGGCGTGGTCGCGGTAGTTGCGGCCCACGGCCATGATGTTCTTCCGGGGCACGAGCGGGGCGAGGATACGAATCACTTCCCGCCGGACTCGGGGTGACCCGGCGATTGCCTGCTCCACCTTCTCCCGGTCCCATTGGGCGATCAGGTCGACGGTGTCATCGGGCAACCCGGATTCGGACAGGTCGACGACACTGTCCTGGTCGAAGACACCGAGACGACGCTCACCCTCCAGCTCGAAGTTGCCCAACCGCATCGGCCAATGGTACATCGTGCATGATGCATCCTGTCAGGGCGGGAAGGGACGAGAATATATTGCCCTCGGTGACCAACCGTTCACCTATTCAGCCACCGCCCAGCCAACCACATTCTGAATGGTGGCCAGAGCTGGGGCCCAAGTGGGAGCCCACCACCGCGGTCAAGCCCTCCTACCTCACAATCGACATCCACACCCACGTCGAAGTGCCGGCGGCGGCGGCGATCGCCGCCCCGCTGTTCCGCCCCGAGCACGACCCGCGGATGCAGGTCCAGCCCGAGGAGAGCACCCGATACAACCGGGAGCTGAGGGCGACCCAGACCGCCCAGTTCGTCGACACCGCGGCCCGGCTCGCCGACATGGACCTCCAGGGCATCGATGTTCAGGCCCTGGCCATCGCCCCGCCCCAGTACTTCCACTGGCTCGACGGGGAAACCGGCCCCAGGGTCAACGCGATGCAGAACGACGCCATCTTCGAGATGGTCGAGGAGGCTCCCGACCGTTTCGTCGGCATCGCCAACCTGCCCATGGACCATCCCGATGCGGCGGTCGCCGAGATGACGCGGGCCCATGCCGACCTCGGCTTCAACGGGTTCGAGGTCAACACCGACGTGCGGGGAGGGGACCTCGACGATAGGCGCTTCGATCCGATCTGGGCCAGGGCCGAGGAGCTGGAGATGCTGGTGATCCTCCATCCCCATGGCTGGACAGAGCCGCGACGAATGGACGACTACTACCTGATCAACGTGGTGTGCATGCCACTCGCCTCGACCGTTGCGGTGTCACGCATGATCCTGGGCGGGGTCTGGGAGAGGTTCCCCGACCTGCGCATGATGGTGGTGCACGGCGGCGGGTATCTGCCCTTCTACTTCGCCCGGACCGACCACGCCTACAAGGTGAGGCCGGAGACGAGACGT
>DATHUL010000181.1:0-8713 GCA_035462285.1 Acidimicrobiia bacterium | reverse complement strand
TATGGTTTTCAGGCCGACTCGGCAGGCACGACGGGACTGACAGGCTTCGCAATGGGGTCGATGGGAGCTGTGCTCTATGGGACTGGAGCCTTCCTGGTCCTCCCCATCGCCGAGAACCTGGAGGCGGCCCACGATGTGTGGGTGTATGGAATGGCGAGGGCCCCGGTGATCCCCGTGGGTGGTGCGATGTTCCTAATCGGGCTAGCACTCCTCGGCGTGGCGACTGCTAGGGGTGGTCGTTTCCCGAGTCTGGCGGGCATCCTGCTGGCGGTAGGTGCCGCCGCCTGGTTGTTGGCCTTCTTCCTCTCAATGGCCGGCGCCTTCTTCGCAGCGCTTCTTCCCATTGGCAGCGCCTTGGTGGCAGCTGCTCTCGCCTGGGTGGGCTGGAGCTTCATGACCGACGGCCGGTCCGGCGTTACGCGCTGAATCGCCGCTCAAGACGACTTCAGCCCCGCCCGGAAGAGAACTGTGTGATCGGCGATTCCCTTCAGGGTGACCGGCGGCAGTGGTTCGAAGCTGTAGAGGTGGTTTGCCGCGGCCAACGCCACCGCCTCGGTGACCACGACCTCTCCGGGTTCTGCAACACCGGCCACCCGGGAGGCGAGGTTCACCGTCCGGCCGAAGTAGTCCCCATCGTGCTCGATAAGAGGACCGGCGTGCATGCCGGCATGAGCTGCTAGTTCTCCCGCGCCGAGGTTGTCCACCAACTCGAGGACACCCGCCAGACCCTCTGTCACCGTGGCGAAGTGAAGCATGACACCATCTCCCAACAGCTTCACCACCGTGCCACCGTGTGCCCGCGCCGAGCGCTCGGCCAGGTCACGTAAACGATCTGCGGTGCGGGCGGCGAGCTCGTCGCCATGAACCTCGGTCAAAGTTGTGTAACCGGAGATATCGACGAAGGAAATGGCTGGCGGACGCTCGGGGGTGGGCAGGGAGAGTCCATGCGCCACTAGCTCACGCTCCAGGCCGTCGATGTTGGCCCGATCGATTGCGTTGCGCAGATGCCGGTGAAAGAGCCAGAGCAGCAGCGGAGGAGCGAGCCGAGTGAGCTCTTCCGTGGACTCGACGATGGCGGCGACCCGCTCCTCCCCCGTCAACTCCCGACCCACCATTGGATCTGACACCTTCTCTACATAGAGTCGTGTCCAGCCCTCCGATACCTGACGGGCCGGTTCGCCGATGAGCCGAGCGGCCCGGAGATAGGTCTCCTCATCTGACCCGATCTTCCAGGCATTGAGGAATCGTCCGATGAGATCCTCTTCGTCTTGTCGAGTTGGCCGGTCCGGCGTGGGCTCAGGAAGACCCATCGCCTGATAGATGCTCTTCACCAGAGCTGACGACACCGCCAGGGTGTTGGTGAACTCCTGGAAGGTGTGTCCTGTGGCCGGTGGCGGCTCGGGATGGAAGCGGTCAAGGTACTCAAAGGTGAACACGCCCTCGGTCAGCGCCGCCGCCAGTTGATCGACACTCACCCCGGCATCGAGGAAGGCATTGAGGGCTTCCAGGCGGATCAGGTCACCCGCTCCGTACCAGCCGTCCGGCTGGGGCCGGAGGACACCGATCTCCGTCAACCGTTCGATCAGCTCAACACTGGCGCCCGCTTCAGAGGCAAGTTCGTCGATCTGCAGCCTTCGAGCCATGCGGATCGATCGTAAGCGATGATTCGGGCCGATACGCTCGGATGATGAACGAAGAACTCATCGCCTCGCGCGTCCTGGAGATCGACGGGCGACGCCACCGCGTCTATCTGGCGGGAACCGGAGCACCACCGGTGGTCTTTGAGCCGGCCATCGGCGACGTGGGGCTTACCTGGGCCCTCGTCCAGGCAGAAGTGGCCGACACCACCTCGACGTTCACCCATGATCGGCCCGGTCTGGGTGGCAGCGATCCTTCCGCCTCGCCAAGGACTGTCAAAGTGATGGTGGACGAGCTGCGCGCCGCCTTAGACACGGCTGACATCGCTCCGCCTTACGTGCTGGTCGGCCATTCGTTCTCGTCCCTCACTGTCCAGACATTCGCTCATCTCCACCCCGAAAGGGTGAGAGGGATCGTCTTGGTCGACGGCGCGCACGAGGACCAGATGGACAGGTTCCCGCCTGAGCTCACCCCCAGGGCCATGCTGGCCAGCTTCGCCGAACAGCTCCGTCAGCTAGCTGAAGCTGGGCGCCGCGGAGAACCACTTCCCGAGCTCATGCCGCCACCGCAGCCCTTCCCCGAGGCGCTGGCCGGCGCCTATAGGGAAGCAACGTCCCCTACCCCCGATCGTCTCGAGACGACCGCTGCTGAATACGACGATCTGCAGGAGAGCCAACAACAGCTACGGGCTCTGAGCGGATCCTCTCTGGGAGACATTCCGATAATCGCCCTCCGCCACGGCATTCCACAATCGATGCCCGGCGTGTCGGATGAGGTCAACCAGCGCTACGAGGCCGCCTGGCAGCAGATGCAGGATGAGCTGGCCGGACGATCGAACTCAGGGCAGGTAGTCGTCGCCGAGGGGGCCGGGCACATGATCCATCACGATCGGCCCGAACTAGTCGCAGAGGCCATCAGGAATCTGCTCCAGTGATCAGATCTAAGGGACACCTTGCCGAGGTGTGGAGGGTCAGAAGGCTCTGCCTGGCTGATCCGGCGATCGACGCCAGAAGTCAAGCGCCGACCTATTCGAATGACACACCTTCGATCAGCGGCCACCCTTCCTTGAAGCCGAACCACATGCGGTAGCTGCCATTCTCGAACTCGAGGTCGAAGGTCCACCGGTAGGTACGATCAGAGATACTCAATATCGAGCTGATTCGGAACGGATGCCAACCTATACCCCCGGGTGCCAGGGTGTGCTGGGTCGTTGGGCTTCACTGAGCCAGCACAAGAGCGTCCCAGGCGTCCCAGCGGGCCGACGCATCGTGTTCCCGTTGCTGTCGATGAAATCTCGATGGTGTTGGTAGATCCTCCTGGCGCGGTATCGCCGACCTCCACCACGAGGGTGATCCCCATCTCGAGTATGAGTTCAGCCTCCTCCCCGGGATGGGTGCCAATCCGGACCCGATGCCGTACCGTTTCCTGGTGAGCTCGACACTGGGCAAGCCCCGCGTCTTCGATGCCGTGCTGGCTGCGGTCGTCTTCGTCGTGAGCATCTTCCTGGTGCTGGGCGAGGACACCCTTGCGTGGCGACAGTTCGACGAGATCATGCCGACGGCGGTGTGGGTCTCTGCCGTGGCGTCAGGTTCCCTGTTGTGGCGCCGGACCAGACCCCTGGTCATCCTGGGGCTGCTCTTGGCGCTCGAGGTGTTGCCCAGCTCGATTGCTCCACCCGACTCGACTTTCGCCATCCCCTTCGCCCTGTATTCGGCGGGCCGCTACGGAGAGAACGACCGGTGGAACTTCCTGCTCCTCGCCGCTGCGGTCGTCATCGTCTCTATCCCCACCTACATGGACAATGAGGACGTCGCGGAGTTCGCCCTCGCCGTGATCTCCATGTTCGGGATCTGGTACGCGGGTCGGAGGGTTCGATTCCGGGGCGAGCGTCTCGCCGAACGCGAGGAGCTGCGTCACGAGGAAGCCCTGCGCACGGTCGTGGAGGAACGCACCCGCATCGCCCGCGAGCTACACGACGTGGTCGCTCATCGGGTCAGCCTCATGACCGTCCAGGCCGGCGCCGCCCGCACCATCGCCACCGACGATCCGGAGAAGGCGGCCGAAGCCATGGGGGCCGTGGAGCAAGCCGGCCGGGAGGTTCTCGGCGAGCTGCGCCATCTGCTCGGTGTGCTCCGACCCGACGCCGAAGGCGACCTTTTTCCGCAACCCGGGCTGATCGACATCCCTCATCTCGTCGACGAGTTCAATGAGGCCGGGCTGGAGGTCACGCTGTCGGTCCACGGGGAAGAGGTCGAGTTGCCGGTCCGGGTGGAGCTCGCCGTCTACCGCATCGTCCAGGAGGCGCTGACCAACGCCCTCCGCCACGCCGGGCCCGACGCCCGTGCAATGGTGCGTCTCGAGACCAACGGGGAAGGCGTCCGCATCGAAGTGACAGACGATGGGATCGGAGCTTCCCCGGGTGTAAACGGCGGCCACGGCATCGTCGGCATGCGGGAGCGGGCCCAGCTTCTGGGCGGCAGTTTCCACGCCGGTCCCGGTCCGCGCGGCGGGTACTCGGTTTCCGCGTATCTGCCGGTGGAGGAGGACAGCCCGTGATCCGGGTGGCCGTCGTCGACGACCAGGCACTGATCCGCGGGGGTCTGGCCATGGTCCTGAACCATGAGCCCGACATCGAAGTCGTCGCCGAAGCCGGAACCGGAACCGAAGCGATCGCCGTTGCCGCGGCGGAACGACCGGACGTCATCCTCATGGACATCCGAATGCCTGAACTGGACGGGCTTGAAGCAACGGCGAGGATCCTGGAACAGGCCGACTGGCCGGTGCGGGTGATCATCCTCACCACCTTCGACCCCGACGAGTATGTCTATCGCGCCCTGAAGGCGGGCGCGAGCGGCTTCGTCCTCAAAGACATCCCACCCGAAGACCTGGTCGACGCGGTTCGGGTGGTTGACGACGGCGGCGCGTTGCTCGCCCCCTCCATCACGCAACGGCTCATCGGCCAGTTCACCGAACGTCTCGGTGTCGACCGCGCCGTCTCAGACCGGCTCGGCCGTCTCACCGACCGGGAGCGTGAGGTCGTCGTGGCAGTGGGACGGGGGAAGAGCAATGCCGAGCTCTCCGAAGATCTGTTCATCGGCGCCACCACCGTCAAGTCTCACGTCTCCAACATCCTCACCAAACTTGGTCTCCGGGACCGGGCCCAAATCGTGGTTTTCGCCTACGAGAGTGGGCTCATCCAAGCCGGTACCCACGACATCGGGCACTGATCTCATCCTCCAGAAGGAGAGCGAGTCCCGTTGAGTCCTCCCCGAGACCCGCCCCCGCAACCTTCCCGGGCGTGATGACCCTGACCCGGTTCAACCCGATGATGGGCGGGTAGCCGTAACGAAGGAGACCACATGACAATCGCACTTGACCGCATCACGACGACCGCAGCCCGCATGGAAGGCGGCGTCAAGAGATATGGATTCGGCGACGCCAGCATCCGGGCCCTCGACGATGTCGACGTCGGATTCGAGGTGCGCCGTTTCACCGCCATCATGGGGCCTTCAGGCTCCGGCAAGTCGACCCTGCTCCACACCCTGGCCGGTCTCGACACCCTCGATGAAGGCTCGGCCTACATCGGCGAAGTCGAGCTGGGAGCGCTTGGTGATCGCAAGCTGACGCTGCTGCGCAGGGAGAAGGTCGGCTTCATCTTCCAGGCCTTCAATCTCATCCCCACCCTCACTGCCGAAGAGAACATCGTCCTGCCTCTGGCCATCGCCGGTGTGGACGAGGATCGGGGCTGGTTCGACCACGTGGTCGTCATCCTCGGCCTTGGGGACCGGCTGGATCACCGGCCGTCGGAGTTGTCCGGGGGCCAGCAACAGCGGGTCGCCGCCGCCCGCGCCCTGGTTTCGAGACCGGAGATCATCTTCGCGGACGAGCCTTCCGGAAACCTCGACTCCCGCTCGGGTGCCGAGCTCCTCGAGTTCATGAGAAGGGCCGTCCGCGAGTTGGGTCAGACCATCGTCATGGTCACCCACGATCCTGTTGCAGCCGGATACGCCGACCGGGTCGTGTTCCTGAGCGACGGCAAGGTGGTGGGTGACATGGACCATCCGACGGCCGACAAGGTCCTCGACAACATGCGATTCCTGGGGGCGTGACATGTTGAAAACAGCACTACGCAGCCTTCAGGCCAACAAGCTCAGGTTCGGATTGACCGCTCTCTCGGTGGTCATGGGAGTCGCCTTCGTCGCCGGGTCGTTCGTGTTCACGGACACGATCCAGGCGCGTTTCGACACCCTTTTCGACGACGTCTACGCCGGTGTCGACGCCACCGTCAGGATCGACGAGACGGCCACCGTGGAGACGTCCTTCGATGAGTCTTATCTCACCGAAGTCCGGGCTGTGCCCGGTGTCGACCGGGCCGAGGGTTCGGTCAGTGGATCTGCCCAGATCCTCGATCGCAACGGCGAGACCCTGGGAGGCATCGGCTCACCGACGTTGGGTTTCTCCTGGGTCGCCGACCCCGCTCTCAACGTGGGCCGGATCGGCGATGGCGACGGCCGCGCCCCGGTCGGCCCGGGTGAGGTCGTCATCGACAAGTACACCGCGGAGGCCAACGGATTTGCAGTCGGCGACACCATTCAGGTGCTCACCGAGCAGGGTGTGGGCAGCTATCAGCTGGTCGGCGTGGCCGCCTTCGGGACCGAGGACAACCTCGCCGGGGCCACCATCGCCGCCTTCGACCTCGACGAGGCACAGGGTCTCTTCGGTCTGGAAGGCCGTCTCGACACCATCGACGTGGTAGCCGCAGACGATGTAGCCGAGTCGGAGTTGCTCGCCGACCTTGCCACAGTCATACCTACCGGAACCGAGGTGGTCACCGGTCAGCAGCAGACCCAGGAGCAACTCGACGATGTCACTGCCGGTCTCGGCTTCCTCAACGTCGCCTTGCTCGCATTCGCCGGCATCTCGGTGTTTGTGGGCGCCTTCGTCATCTCCAACACCTTCCGGATCACGGTCGCCCAGCGCATTCGCGAGCTCGGCCTCCTCCGGGCGGTTGGAGCCACCACCAGTCAGGTGAATCGGCTGGTTCTGATCGAGGCGGCGGTTCTAGCTGTGCTGGCGTCGGCGCTCGGCGTCCTCGCGGGCATAGGTGTCGCCGAACTGGTCCGTGTCGGGTTGGATGCGGTCGGCATTGCTCTGCCCGACGGCCCGCTGCGGGTCGAGCCGCGGACCGTGATCGTGGGATTCACTGTCGGCGTTGGTGTCACCCTCGTCGCCGTCATTCTCCCGGCACGCCGCGCCGCGTCGGTGTCACCCATGGCGGCGATCGCGGCGGTGGACACCCGGACGCCCCGCAAGTCTTTGCGCAATCGAGCGATCGTCGGCAGTTTGTTGTCCCTCGCTGGAGCGGGCGCTCTGGTTGGCGGATTGACGGTTCAGAATGGTGCATCGCTGGCTCTGGTCGGTGGTGGTGCCGCGGTTGTGTTCTTCGGCATCTCCACCCTGGCGCCGTTGATCGCCGGCCCGGTGGCCAGGGTCGTCTCATCTCCGTTCCGGTCGATCACCGGCAAGCTGGCCCGAGAGAACACGGTCCGGGCTCCGCGACGAACCGCCTCGACGGCGTCGGCCCTGATGATAGGGGTGACCCTGGTCGCTCTCGTCTCGGTGTTCGCCGCCTCCATCAAGGTGAGTATCTCCGACACCATGGAGAGTGCCTCCCCGTTCGATCTCATCGTGAACTCTTTTGCCGATCCCCTGTCCAGCGAGGTGACTGACACCGCTCTGGCCAACCTTCAAGCCTCGCCGGAGTTCGATGTCGTGTCGCCCGTGACGTTCGGGTGGTACTCCATCGAAGGAGTCGACCTCGACGTCGCTGCGGTCGACCCGGCGACCATCTCCCGGGTGTGGAACGGCGCGCCGAGTATCGACTTCGCCGACATGGGCGACGGGCTGATGGTCCACGTCAATGTCATGGAAGACAACGGTTGGGCCGTGGGGGACGTCGTCGATGTGGAATATGTCGCCGGGACAGTGCCCACGGAGATAGTAGGTACGTTCGAGACCTCGCTCCTCGCCAACACGCTGGTATCGCACGAGGTCTACAGCAGAAACGTCGGGCAGGGGCCCGCCTCTTTCGCGAGCATCCGGCTCGCCGAAGGAGTGAGTCTGGAGGCGGGGGAGGCAGCGGTGAAAGCCGACCTGGCCGGGTTCCCCACCCTCCAGGTGATGACCCGTTCGGAGAGCATCGAGACTGCAGAGGCTCAAATCGATCAGCTGGTGTCGCTGTTCAGCGGTCTACTCGGGCTGGCCCTGATCATCGCCGTGCTTGGCATCGCCAACACGCTGGCCCTGTCGATCGTGGAGCGCACCCGGGAGATCGGGCTGCTGCGGGCGGTGGGCATGAGCCGCCGTCAGGTGCGGTCGATGGTCCGCATCGAGGCCTCGGTGACGGCTGTTTTCGGCGCCGTGCTCGGTGTGGCGATGGGCACCGGACTGGGCTTTGCCATCGTCCGCTCCCTGGAGGACGACGGTCTGCGTTCGTTCGCCATCCCCTTCGGCCAGCTCGGGGTTTGGGTGGCATTGGCCGCCCTGGCCGGGGTGATCGCAGCCATCGGCCCCGCCCGCAAAGCCTCCCGCCTCGACATCCTGCGAGCGATCTCCGACCAGTAGGGAGCACACAGACCCCCCCGTTCTGTGTCGATTTGCTACGGAAATTTCCTACCAATCGACACAGAAACTGGCTCAAGTCGCCGCGGGGGGCGCCGCGACGGTGGGGTCGGCGGCCCGGGCGGCCAGTGGGCGGCGGGGAGGTCTTCGGCGCCGGCGGTAGCCCTCCGGGTAGTTGACGACAACAACGCAGCACGTGCTCTCTACCCATCACCCGGGGCTGGTGGAATGGCATTCCGAGCGATGAGAACCACGAAACGGGCGAGCCGCTACCTCGAGGCAGCTGCTGTTGAACGTGAACGGGGCCTGCGCATCTCAGACACCAGTCGTCGCCTGTGAAGCTCCAATACGTACGTATCACCCGCCCTACCAAGACCGCTGCCACCACATCGGCCGCCCGCCAGCGACAGGGCAGATGCGGCGCTCTGTATGCAGAAAACCCAGGCAATGCCTG
>DATHUL010000180.1:0-5356 GCA_035462285.1 Acidimicrobiia bacterium | reverse complement strand
CCGCTTCCCTCTCTGGCGAAGACGGAAAGGTAGCCGCTGGTCCCCGGCTGGTACCAGGCGACGGGGAGCCGCCGCTCCCCGGCCACCCACGCCGTCTCCTCGTCGGCCGTGACAACCAGACGGCCCTTCTCGTCGACCTGGGCGTCGAGCGCGACGGTGGCCGGGAACAACGCCGCCCAGAGGCCGATCGGGGCGGCTCGACACACCCGCTCCGATCGCTCCACCACCACCTGGAACGGGCCGACCTGGTTGGCTCCGACCTCGAGGGCGACCGATCCGGGCGGGGAGGCCGCCGGGGACGGGGAACGGAGGACGAGGAGCGGCCCTTCGTGGGTGACTTCGATGCCACCGGACAACATGGCCGACTTTCGCCGGCGGGTGACCACCGACCAGATCTCTTCCAGCTCGGCGGCGTTTCCCCGGTGAGGAGGCCGGAGGCGGGCGAGAAGACCGCGGAGTGCCCGGTCGGCGACAGGGCGGGCCACGGCGAGCAAGGAGCCGAGCGACACGGCGAGACGACCTCCCTCCCCAATGACAGGCACCTTGTCCGCCTCGCCCTGGAGGAAGGACTCGTCGGCGCCTACCAACTCGGCGGTCCGGGCCAGGGCCTCGATCAACCTCGGGTTGAACCGTGCCGACAGGTCCGGGATCACCTCGAGCCGGATCGAGTTGCGGCGAAACCCGTGATCGAGATTGGAGGGGTCGTCGAAGAACGGCAGGGTGGCCAGGGCGGCGAGCTCTCTGGTCTCGGACCGGCCGACCGCGAGCATGGGTCGGGCCAGGGCATCGGTACGCGGGGTGATCCCGGCCAGGCCGGCAGGGCCACTCCCCCGCAACAGGTTCATCAACACGGTCTCGGCCTGGTCGTCGAGGGTGTGCGCGGTGAGCAGCGTCTCATCGGGCCGAAGCGAGCCGAAGAGCGCCTGGTATCGGGCCCCCCGAGCCTGGCCCTCGAACGAAGCGCCGGGGGGAACGACGATCGGGATGACTTCGAGCTCGATGCCCACCGCCTCGGCCACGGCCCGCGCCGCATCTTCCAGCCGGGCCGATGCCGGCCGGCCGTGATTGACGTGGACGGCCCGGGACCGGCGACCCAGGTGGGAGAGCAGGTAGGCGAGGGTCGCCGAGTCGGCTCCGCCCGACAACGCAATCACCAGGTCCCCCCCGGGAAGACGGAGGAGGCCGGCCGACCTGCTCCGTAACTCGCTCAGGCGACGCGTCTCAACCATCGTTCCGGACTTCCGATTTCCTCGATGGTGGGCAGGCTGCTCACTCCCCGAAAGGCATGGCCCACTGTCGCCCAGCCCGCCTCCCTCTCCACGATCTGGATGAACCTCTCGCCCATCCGGTATTGGTTCATCTTCATCTCGAGGCCGGTGAGACGGAAGAAGGCCGCGGTCCGCTTGTCCTGTCGTCTCGCCTTGAGGATCTTGCTCATCCGGTCCTGGGAGCGCAGATGCTGTTGACCAAGACGGTCCATCACCACATGGCCGTGCCCTTCGAGCAACGACATGAGAGCCTGCACCTTGTCGATGACGGCGTGCTGCTCCGATGAGGCGAACAGGCCGAGCAGGCCACGGTCGTCGATGACCGGGTCTCCGGCGAATCGTCTCCGTGTCACCTCTTCGATCACCCGGTTCAACCTGCCCGGCTCGGGCTGGGAGTGCTCGACCAGCTCGCTGACCAGGCCCATGAAGTAGTCGCGGAGCCAGGGGACTCCCTGGAACTGCGCCCGGTGGGTCAGCTCATGGAGAGCGACCCAGAATCTGAACTCCTCGGGGCGGAACTGGTGGGCCCTCTCCAGTTGCATGATGTTGGCGCCGACGAAGGCGACCACGTCGGCGTCCTCGCCGGTGGGCAGGACCAGCTCGTACTGACCGAGGACCCGGCGTGCGATCACACCGAGAACCGCGGTCATCTCCGCCTGCATCATCCGGTTGGTGAAGGCGGCGACTCCCCTGGCCCGGGGGCCCGAGGACTCGATCTTCTCCATGAGCTGGCGCTGGAGTGGTTCCATGAGATGGGTGAAGCTGGACACGTTGCGCTCTATCCACTCGGCCCGGCCGATCACGATCGTGGTCGGGTGCCCGGGAAGGGTCAGACCGGTGGCTTCGGGGACGAGGCCGGAGACCAGTTCGGTGAGACGGGACATGTCCGCTTCGAGCGCCGACAGGTGATAGGTCTCGGCCAGGGGATAGGTCCCTGCGATCCTCCCGGCGAGGCGACCTGGGCCGGATCGGTTGGAAGTCACTCTTTGACGATTCGATACCGTCGGCGGACCACCCGGGTGAAGTACTGGACGGTGGTCATCATGATCACCACCACCGCGAGGACGATCCCGGCGGGGATCATGTATCGATAGGTCCAGTCGGGGAGGACTTCGGTCTGGCTGGGAGTGGTGACCGGGACCGCGGGCTCGATGTCCGATGTCGGCGCAGGCGCTTCTTCTGCCAGCGTGGTCGAGGTCTGCTCTTCGGGGCCTGCGGTGGCCGCCGCCGGCGCCACCACGAGCGCGAGCAGCGCACCGGCCAGGACCAGGAGGGTTGCGATGCGGCTGAATCGCTTCATCTGACGCGCAGACTACCCGGGGCCCCGGTTGGTAGCCAAAGGTGGGGAGGTCCGGGTCATCGCCGCCGACCGGCCCCGGCTAGGAGGCGGAGGCCTCGCGGGCAATTGCCTGACGCAGCCGCTCCAGGAACTCGGCAGGCACCTCCTCGGAGAGCCGCTCCCTGACCACCATCTTGAGCCTGGCCTCGAAATCGAAGCTGCGCAGACAACCGTTGCAGTCCTCGAGATGGGCCCGGATCACCTCGGAGGTGCTGACCTCGATCTCCCGATCGAGATACAAGTACAAGTTGGTCAGTGCGTCATCGCACTCGTGTCCGCTCATGGTCGTTCCGCGCCTTCGGGCACAAGGCCTCTGTTGACTGCGTACTCCCACAACGATTTCTGCATCGCCTTTCTTCCCCTGTGGAGCCGGGACATGACGGTGCCGATCGGGATGTCCAGGATCTCGGCGATCTCCTTGTAGGAGAATCCTTCGAGATCGGCGAGGAGAACGGGGAGACGAAAGTTCTCGGGAAGGTCCTCCACCGCCTTCTTGATGTCGGCCTCCACCAAGCCGTCCAGCACCCGCTCCTCTGTGGTGCGGGCCGCCTCGGCCGACTCCTCGGAGCCGATGTTGCGGTACAGATAGAGGTCTTCGACCGCGCCCAGATCGACCTCGGAGGGGCGCCGCGACTCCTTGCGGTACTTGTTGATGTAGGTGTTGGTCAGGATCCGATAGAGCCAGGCCTTGAGGTTGGTCCCCTCCTCGAAGGTGTGATAGGCCCGATACGCCTTGAGAAAAGTCTCCTGGACCAGGTCCTCGGCGTCGGACGGGTTGCGGGTCATCCGCATGGCGGCGCTGTACAGCTGCCGGGTGTACTGCATCGCGTCGCGCTCGAAATCGGACTGTTCCGCCATCGGGGGAGACGGTACAAGGCGAGGGGGCCAAAGCCCTATTCACGGAGCCGGAGAGGGGAGTCGAACCCCTGGCCTATTCATTACGAGTGAATTGCTCTACCACTGAGCTACTCCGGCGGGAGGTCCGATGATAAAGGCGGTGGGGGCGCTGGGCGAGGCGAGCGACGAACCCCGGGATTGCCGATCAGCTCGGTGAAGTGATCCGCGGTTCGGATTCCCTTTGCCTGGCTGTTGCCCGTCGGGACCAGTCGAAGGTTGACGAATGCTTGACCGTCCCACTCCGCCGAAGGGAGGTAGAAGCAACGCTGCGTCGTGGCGTCGTAGACTGCCACCCAGTCCACCTCGTCCTTGGTGTATCGGTGACGGACCCAGGCAGAGGTGCTCAGGACCTTTGCTACCACAACCCGCCCGTCGGAGGTGGTGTACTTGCATTGCACCTTCTCCAGGGCGCCGTCTTCCTTGCGCACCACGATCAGATCGAAAGGGAGGTCATGGCCGAAGGGGATGGCGATGCCATGGCCCTGCCGCTGCAGGTCGGCCAGGATCATCGCTTCGCCGATCTCCCCCTTCGCGTTGGTCTTCCCCATCGGTCTCCCCACCGCCGAAAATAGAGGGCGGATGGGACAGGAACCTGGCAGGGAACGAGAACACGAACGTTATGCAGGGCGTCACGTATCCGTGACGCCCTGCATTAGGAAGCGGGTCTCACCCCCCCGAGCCGAGCCCGGCGAAGAGGTTGGCCAGGACCAGTTCGCGGCGGAGGTTGGATTGGATGTCGACCACCGCATCGAGGATCTTCTCGGCCGAGGACACCGCCTGGCGAGGGCTGACGTCGGTGAAGGAGGCCAGGGGAAGATCCGAGTTGCGCACCGGTCCCCCCATCTGCAGTGAGGCCGAGTCGGTGTACCAAGAGGCCAGGATCTCGAGCCCGTTGACCAGGAGGGATTGCTCGGCCCGGCGGCGAGCCCGCTGCAGCTGGTCCTTGGGGAGATCCTCGGAGACCGACTGGTCGACCAGGGGGGTGATCCGCTCCAGCACCGTGGCAGCGAGACGCTGCCCGTCACCGGGATGAGGAGTCACCTGGGCCGGGATCCCGAGCCACAACTCGCGGAAACGGGACACCTCGGGCCGGTCCATCAGTGCCAGGGCCAGACCGGGACGGCCACCGGAGACGAGAGCCACTCCTTCGGCGGCGGCCTGATCGATGCCTCGCTCCCCCAGTGCAGCCACCATGGTGGCCAAGGGGACCCGGCCCACGTGGATGGTCCGGCAACGTGAGGCGACCGTGGCCGGGAAGTCGTCCTCGGACTCGGCGACGAGAAGGAACACCGCCGAGGCGGTGGGCTCCTCCAGCGTCTTGAGCAGGGCGTTGGCCGCCTGTTCGGTCATGGTCCCCGCCTCGGGGAACAGGAATATGGAGCGGTCCGACTCGACCGGGCGCAGCGCCGCCCTGGTCACCACGGCCCGGGCCTGGTCGACGCCGAGACTTGTGGCGCCTTCCGGCTCGATCACCGCCACGTCGGGATGGACCCCGGCCTTGACCAGGCGGCAGGAACGGCATTCGATGTCGTGCCGCCCGCCCTGGGCGCAGAGAGCGGCTGCCGCGAAGCGCACCGCCAGGGTCGCCTTGCCCACCGAGTCGGGCCCCGTGAACAGATATGCCTGAGCCGGAGAAGCCACCTCCCGTCGAAGCAGCTCCACCACCCTTTCGTGCCCGATCACGCCGTCGAAGGGGTCGATCATCGACTCAGGACCCGCATGATCTCGTCGAGCAACTCTCCGACGGGCCTGCTCCCGTCGAGCAGCGTCACCCGTCCTGGCTCGGACTCGGCGAGGTCCCGGTACGAATCCATCACCGACTTCTGGAACTCGACAGTCTCACTCCCGATCC
>DATHUL010000179.1:0-4092 GCA_035462285.1 Acidimicrobiia bacterium | reverse complement strand
CCTTGACACTGGACGGTTGGCGCGTGCGGGAAAGCCGTTCTACCGGCGCTCACAGGTGGGGCTCTGTTCCGGAATCACTTCCGGGTTTTTCTCCCATCCCTTACGACCTGAGCTGGCCGGGAAGGCATCCGCCGAATCATTCGATGACCTTCCTCCTCGTCACCTCGGGGCTTTTCGAGCCACGAGGCCTGGCGCTGTTCGCTTTTTCGCACACGCGATCGGCTGGGTTTCGGGTTCTATCCCTCCTTCCGCATCGAGCTCTCGGTGACGCTCGACAGTAGATCAGCGTAGCGCCTGGCCAGCTCTTCGGAAGAGGCTTCCACCATCACCCGGAGCGAAGGCTCGGGGCCCGTTGCCCGGACCAGGACCCGGCCGTCATCTCCCAGCTCGCCCTCCACCCGGCGCACCTCGTCCCAGAGCTCGGTGGCGTCGTCGAGGCTGGCGCCCCGGTCGATCCGGACGTTCTGCAGGACCTGGGGGTACTCGGTGATCGCCTCGGCCCGAAGCTGTCTCAGCTCCTTGCCGGTCCCCGCCACCACGTCGAGCAGCCTCACCGCGGTGAGAAGCCCGTCCCCGGTCTGACCCTTGTCCAGGAAGATGACGTGACCCGACTGCTCCCCGCCCAGCGAAGCTTTGTGCTCGATCATCGCCTCCATGACATAGCGGTCGCCGACCTTGGTCTCGATCAGGTCGATCTCCGCCTCGGCCATCGACTTCCGGAACCCGAGATTGGACATAACCGTCGCCACCACCAGGTTCCTCTTCAGCGCCCCCTGGGACTTCAGGTGCCGGGCGACGATGGCCATGATCACGTCGCCGTTGGCCACCCGCCCGTCCTCGTCGACGGCGATCAGGCGGTCGGCGTCCCCGTCGAAGGAGAGACCGATCCGGCCCCTCACCTCCCCGGCCAGCATCTCGGGATGGGCGGCGCCGACGCCGGCATTGATGTTGGTCCCGTCCGGGGCGTCGGCGAGGACGTGGAGGTCGGCCTTGAGCCTGCGGAACAGCAACGGTGCCGCCTTGAACGCCGCCCCGTTGGCACAGTCGAGGACCACGCCGAGACCGCTCAGGTTGTACTTGGAGACGGAGACGAGATGATCGACGTACCGCTCCAGGGCGTCGCTATCGGTGAACCGGGTGCCGATCTCGGGCCCGATCGCCGACTTGGTGCCCGTCGAGCGCAGCCTGTCCTCGATCTCCCGCTCCACCTCGTCGGGCAGCTTGCTTCCGCGCGCGGCGAGGAGCTTGATCCCGTTGTCCTCGGCAGGGTTGTGGGACGCCGAGACGACTGCGCCCATCGTCGCCCCCGTGGTCTCGGTCAGGAAGCTGATCCCGCCGCTGGGAAGCACACCGACGTCGACGGTGTCGATCCCGACCGCATGGAAGCCGGCCTGGAGGGCGGAGGAGAGCATCTCGCCGGAACGACGGGTGTCACGGCCGACCACGACAGGCCCGCCGCGGAGATATGCCCCGGCGGCGCGGCCGATGGCCAGGGCCAGCTCGGGAGTGAGCTCGGAGCCGGCGACGCCGCGGACGCCGTCGGTGCCGAAGATGGGCTTCCCATCGTCGAGGAGACGACGGAGATCGACCAAGGTCAGCGCTTCGTGTACTGGGGAGCTTTACGAGCCGTGCGCAGCCCGTACTTCTTCCGCTCCACCACCCTCGAGTCACGGGTGAGCACTCCCGCCTTCTTCAAGGTGGGGCGCAACTCCTCGTCGAGCACGATTAGGGCCCGGGAGATCCCGAGTCGAAGGGCGTCGACCTGCCCGGTGGTGCCGCCCCCCTCCAGGGTGGCGTCGATGTCGTAACGACCCTGGGTCTGGGTGAGCTGGAGCGGCTCCATGACCCGGAGACGGGAAGCCATGGTCGGGAAGTACTCCTCGAGCGGCTTGCCGTTCAGGGTCACCTGCCCCGAGCCGTCGCGAAGACGGACCCGGGCCACGGAGGCCTTGCGTCGGCCGGTCGCCTGGACCAGTGGCTTTGTCATCAGAGTTCCACCTTTCGGATACGGAGCTCCAGGGCTTCCGGCTTCTGGGCGGCGTGGGGATGGTCCGGGCCGGCATAGACCTTGAGCTTGCGTCCCATCTGCCGTCCCAGTCTGGTCTTGGGGAGCATGCCACGCACCGCCCTCTCGATGATCGCCTCGGGCCGTCGCTCCCGGAGACTGTCGAAGGTCTCGGCCTTGATCCCTCCGGGATAGCCCGAGTGCCGGTAGTAGATCTTGTGCTGGCTCTTGTCCGAGGTCACCGCCACCTTCTCCGCGTTGACCACGATGATGAAGTCACCACCATCGACATGAGGTGCGTAGGTCGGCTTGTGCTTGCCCCGGAGCAGCGTGGCGATCTCGGAGGCGAGCCGGCCCAGCGGGAGGTCGGAGGCATCCACGACATACCAGGCGCGCTCGATGTCGCCCGGTTTGGGCGAGTAGGTCTTGTTGATGGTCATGGGTAATCCTCGGCAGATTGAAGACACCGGGGAGCGTTTGGGGAAACGGCTCCCGTCACGGGAGCCTGCATATGCTACGCCGACAACCACTTCTAGGCCAATCGCGATGATCACCCTCGACGACATCCAGGAGGCGCGGGGCCGGTTCGAGGGGCACGTCACCGAGACGCCGCTCGTCTGGTCCCAGTCGTTCAGCCGGCTCACCGGTCGTGACGTCCATCTCAAGGCCGAGTGCATGCAACGGGCGGGCTCTTTCAAGATCCGGGGCGCCCTCAATGTGCTGACCAGGCTCGATGGGCAGCCGGTGGTGGCTGCGTCGGCCGGGAACCACGCCCAGGGGGTGGCCCTGGCCGCCGCCTTCACCGGGTCCCCGTGCACGGTGTTCATGCCCGAGGCCGCATCGATCACCAAGATCAAGGCCACCGAGGACTACGGCGCCGAGGTGAAGCTGGTCGGCGACTCGTTGGCCGACGCGGTAGAGGCCGCCGAGGAGTTCTCCGCCGAGACCGGCGCCCATTTCGTCCATCCCTACGACGACCCCCTGATCATCGCCGGGCAGGGCACCCTGGGGATCGAGATCATCGAGCAGCTGCCCGAGGTGGGCACGGTGGTCATCCCGACCGGGGGCGGAGGGCTACTCGCCGGGTCGGCGATCGCCCTCAAGACGCTACGGCCCGGAGTCGAGGTGATCGGGGTGGAGATCGAGCCGGCCGCGGTCTACGCGGCGAGCAGAGTGAGCGGCGAGCTGGTCAGGGACTTTCCCCGTGGTCTGCCCACGGTCGCCGACGGGATCGCGGTCTCCGTCCCCTCGGAGCAGGTGTGGGAGATCGTCGGCGAGCACGTCGACGACATCCTCGTGGTCAACGACGCCCAGACCACCGCCGCCCTCGCCTACATCCTCGACCGCTCCAAGCTCATGGTCGAGGCGGCGGGAGCGGTCGGGGTGGCGGCCCTGATGGAGAAGCTGATCCCCGACGACGCCCCCGACCCGATGTGCATCGTCCTCTCCGGGGGCAACATCGACCTGATGCTCCTGGGCAAGGCGGTGCGTCACGGGCTCGAGGCCTCGGGCCGTTTCGCCAAGTACCGGGTCCTGGTCCCCGACCAACCGGGCAACCTGGCCTCCGTGCTCCAGGCCGTGGCCGAACAGGGCGGGAACGTCCTCCAGGTGGAGCATCACCGAGAGGGGTTCGGTCTCCCCTTCGGCCGGGTCGAAATCGAAATCTCCGTCGAAACCAAGAACTCCGACCACGCCGCCCGCATCGCGAAGGCACTGGCGCCCTACCTGGGCTGACCCGCTTCCTAATGCAGGGCGTCACGTATACGTGACGGGCTGCATTGGGTTCGTCGCCCGAGGTGGGGATCCTCCCCCAGGGGGACGGTCCCCATATCCACCTCGCCGGTGTCGACGCACCATCGCCTGGCAACCGCCCGGACATCTCGGTTCGGCGCGATGAGGAGGATTCACAAATGGATCAGTCACGCAACAATCCAGGCCAAGACCAGGCGAAGAGCAGGAACCGCGGACAGACACGAAGCACGGAGAGGCACACCGCCCACTCGATCTCACCGCTCGATGCCCTGGTCAGGGGTCTCGTCTCGATAGGTGAGCGATTCTTCAAGGGGGGCCGGGCCCAGCTCCGGATC
>DATHUL010000178.1:0-4991 GCA_035462285.1 Acidimicrobiia bacterium | reverse complement strand
ATCGAAGCTCCCCGGGCACAATGCGGTGGTCATTTCGCCTCTGCTTCCTTCACGTACCTGAGGATTCTGGTATCCCCGTAGCGTCTATCGGTGGCAACCCGCCACCCCGGCGGGGACAGGGGTGGCTCGTCCCCGTGCCGGCGGGAGAGGACCACCTCGCCGTCGTCGGCGAGGAGACGGTCGAGCGCGGCCAGATCCGAGCCGAGCTCGACCGAGGGCATGTCCCAGGGCGGGTCGACGAAGACCAGGTGGTAGCCGTCCCCGGCCCGCTCCAGGAAATCCCGGACCGGGGAGTTGACCACGGTGCCCCCGAGGGACACAGAGGCAACGTTGGCTCGCAGCGCATCGAGGGCCCGAGACCCCTGTTCCACGAAGGTAGCCGCGGCCGCCCCCCGGGACAGAGCCTCCAGGCCGAACGAGCCGGACCCGGCGTAGAGGTCGAGCACCCTTGCCCCCTCGACCCAGGCCCCGATGATGGAGAACACGGCTTCGCGCACCCGGTCGGTCACCGGCCGGGTGCCGGCCGACGCGGGGGCGAGCAGACGCCGACCTTTGGCCACGCCGGAGATGATCCGCATGACTCAGCTCTTGAACAGCCACTCGACCGAATCGCCGAGCAATGCCCTCACCTCGTCGGCCAGCTCGGGATGACTGCTCAGGTCGGGATCGTGATCGACCATCGAGAAGGCGTCGTGACGGGCATGTTTGAGCAGCTCGAAGTCACGGAAGATGTCGGCGAGACGAAGGTCGGCCATTCCCGACTGGCGGGCCCCGAACACCGTGCCCTGCCCCCGAATCCGCAGGTCGACATTGGCTAGCTCGTACCCGTCGGTGGTGGCTGCCATGGCAGAGAGACGCTGCTCCGCCTCCTCGGTGGCAGGGTCGGCAATGAGCAGGCAGGTCCCGGGATGGCTCCCGCGCCCGACCCGGCCCCGCAACTGGTGGAGCTGGCTCAGACCGAAGCGATCGGCGTCCTCGATGACCATCACGGTGGCATTGGGGACATCGATCCCGACTTCGATCACCGTCGTCGAGACCAGGACGTCGATCTCCCGGGAGCGAAAGGCGGACATGACCGCCTCCTTGTCGGCCGGCCGCAGCTGACCATGGATCAGACCCACCCTGAGACCGGGCAGGAGGGCGGTGAGACGCTGGTGCTCGGCGGTGGCCGACGCCGCCTCCACCTTGGGACTGTCCTCCACCAGGGGACATACCACGAAGGCCTGACGGCCGGCGGCGACCTCATCCTCGATCTTCCTCCATGCCACCCGCTCGTCGCCACGTCGGAGCACCATGGTCTTCACCGGCAGGCGGCCGGGGGGCATCTCGTCGATACCGGAGACATCGAGGTCGCCGTAGATCGTCATCGACAGCGTTCTCGGGATCGGCGTGGCGGTCATGATCAGCACGTCGGGCTCGATCGAGTCCGCCTTCTCCTTGAGCAGCACCCTTTGAGCGACTCCGAATCGATGTTGCTCGTCGACCACCACCACGCCCAGCTTGGAGAAGTGGACCCCTTCCTGGATCAGGGCATGGGTCCCGACCAGGATGTCGACCTGGCCCGAGGCCACGTCTTCGAGGAGGGCCTGCCGGGTGATGTCGGGCCGATAGTTGGCGGCCGCGGTCGACCCGGTGAGTATCCCGATGTGCACCGCCGGCTCATCCGTCCCGAACAGGCTGTCCATCCCCAACTCGCTTGCCACCGCGAAAGGGGCCGGGGAGAGCCCGGCCTCGGCGAGCAGACCAGTGACCCCGAGGTAATGCTGATCGGCGAGCACTTCGGTCGGCGCCATGATCGCCCCCTGCCAGCCGCCCTCCACGCCGTGGAGGAGGGTCACGACGGCGACGACCGTCTTTCCCGAGCCCACCTCGCCGTGGAGGAGACGATGCATCGGGTGCGCCTCGCGCAGATCAGAGACGATGTCTCCGATCACCCGTCTCTGCGCCTCGGTCAGCATGTAGGGCAGCCCCGAGACGAAGCGCTCGACCAGCTCACCGGTGGGCCGATGGGCGAACCCGGTGGCCTCCTCGCTCTGTCGTCGCTTGCGCAGCGCCAAGGCCAGCTCGAGACGAAGGAGCTCGTCGTACACAAGACGATCCCGGGCAAACCGCACGCTGTCCAGTGCCTCCGGGAAGTGAATCTCGGCGTAGGCCTGATCACGGGACATCAAACCGCGCTCGGCCAGCAGCACCTCGGGCAGGAGGTCGGGAATGGGGCGGTCCCGGATCAGGGCATTGTGGATCGACGAGCGGCACTGGCCGGTCTTGACCTCGCCGACCTGGGGGTAGACGGGAACGATTCTCCCCGTCTGGAGTTGCTCGCCGTCGTGGTCGAGTATGTCCACGTCGGGATGGGTCATCTGGAGCTTGCCCCGGAAAGACTCCACGCTCCCCGAGAATGCCACCTCGGTCCCGGGCGGGAGCTGTTTCTCCCGGAATCTCTGGTTGAACCAGACGGCGGTGATCGAGGCGGTGTCGTCGGCGATGCGCGCCTCGGTGATGACCAGCTTTGGCTTGGGTCTGCGGCTGCTGATCGACTTCACCTCTCCGATCACCGTGATCTCCGAGCCGAGCGGCACCCGGGCCAGCGGGGGGGTGTCGGTGCGGTCGACATAGGTCCGGGGGACATGATGGAGCAGGTCGGCGACGCTGTTGATGCCCGCCTTGGCGATGATCGGTACGCTCTTGCCCCCCATCCCCTTCACCGAGGAGACGGGAAGCCCGGCCAGCTGGCTCAACGAGGCCACGATCGCTCCCTGACTCGCATCGTTCCCACCACGCCACGGTACCGTCCGGCTGGGACTTGGCCCGGATCAGGGCTATCCTTTCCCACGGTCGGATCGGGCCCTGCCCGTCTACCCTTCCAGACCGTCCCAGGAGTCTTCGAGATGTCTTATCGCTGCGAGATCTGCGGAAAGGAGCCGAGCTACGGCAAGACCGTGAGCTTCTCCCACAAACGCAACAGTCGCCGCTGGCTTCCCAACATCCAGCGAGTGCGGGTGCGTCACGGCTCGAACACACGTCGGGCCCGGGTGTGCACCTCTTGCATCCGCGCCGGCAAGATCGAGAAGGCCTGAGGCATGCCCCAGGGCGTGGTCAAGACCTACGACCCGGTGACGGGAGCCGGGATAGTGGTCCGGGACGACGACCGATCCGAGGTCTTCCTCCGTCCCGGATCGTTGCAGGGGTCCATCTTCCGTACTCTTCGCCAGGGCCAGCGCATCGTCTTCGATACCGCCGAGGACGGGGGCACCTTGTACGCGACCTCGATCAAGGTCGGCCAAGAGGGTTACTGAGCTCACCGGGGATCGGGTCCGGTCTACTCCCAGCGGAAGAAGCGGACCGATGCCGCGCCACAGACCACGATCAACGCCGCCACCACCAGCCACGAGTAGCCGGGGTCGAGCCCGAGCCATCCGTCCTGCATGGCTCGAACCGCATGAAGCAGTGGGGTCAGGTCGCCCACCGTCCTCATCGTTCCGGTGAGGACCTCGGGAGGCGGCCCCGCCCCGCCGACCATCAGCATCACGAACCAGAGCATCACGCCCAGGGCCTGAGCCGAGCGCGGTGAGGGGAGCAGGGCACCCAACAGGACACCGATCGAGGAGAAGGCGAGTGCGACGAGAGCGAAGCCGGCGACGACGAGAAGCGGGTCATCAGGAGCAGATACGTCATAGGCGGTCATGGCGGCCAGGACCAGCAGGATCGCGCTGACGGTGGAGATGAGGAAGGTCACCGCCACCTGTGCCCCGACCACCACCCATGACGGTATCGACGAGGCGCGATACCGCTTGAGCACGCCACGCTCCCGGTTGCCGGCCAACTGGGTGGGGAGGCTGATCAGCCCGACCGAGGCCGCCACCAGGGCGATGTAGGCAGGCACGTAGTAGTTCATCGCCCCGACTCCCCGATAGATGTCGGCTTCCGCCTCGTTGCCGAACACCCCGCCCATGACGAACAGCACCAAGAGCGGGAGCACCAGGGCGAAGAGCACGGTGAGTGGCTCGCGCAAGAACAGCTTCAGCTCGAGCCGGGTCATACCGGCCAGGATCTTCAAGACGTCGCCTCCCGCTCGGTGGTGAGCTCGAGGAACACTTCCTCGAGTGTCGCCCGCTCCTGGCGGAGGTCGACCGGGGCCAGCCCGTGCTCGAGCAGGGCGGAGGCGACATGAGCCAGCACCGGTCCGGCGCCGCGCACCTCGTATCGGTTGCGCTCCCGGCTCAGCCCGGTGACATGGGGAACGGCCGACATCCAGGAGATGTCCTCCCCGTCCAGGGTGAACTTGACCCGCACCCCCCCACCGAACCGGTCGATCAGGTCCGCCGGGGTCCCCTCGGCCGCCACCTGGCCCCGGTTGATCACAACCAGCCGATCGCAGAGAGCTTCGGCCTCGTCCATGAAATGGGTGACGAGGACGACGGTGGTCCCGCGTTCCCGTATGCGACGTATCAGATCCCAGGCCACCCGGCGCGAAGATGGGTCGAGCCCGGTGGTCATCTCGTCGAAGAACACCAGTCGGGGGTCGTTGACCAGGGCCAGGGCCACGAACAGTCTCTGTTGCTGTCCGCCGGAGAGACTGCCGAATCGAGCGTTTCTCTTCTCGGCCAGCCCCCAGTCCGCCAGCAGTTCGGAGACCGGCGGGCCCTGGTCGCTGAGCGAGCCGAACAGGTCGAGCGCCTCCCAAACCTTGACCCGTTCCGGCAGGGCCGACTCCTGGAGCTGGGATCCGATGAGACGTCGGATCTGGTCGGCCTGGCTCGACGGGTCGAGCCCGAGCACTCTGACCGCGCCGCCGTCGATCCTCCTCAACCCCTGGAGCGCCTCGACCGTGGTCGTCTTCCCCGAGCCGTTGGGCCCGAGGATCCCGAAGATCTCGCCCTCCTCGACCGAGAAACTGACATCACGCACCGCAACGGTGTCGCGGTATCGCTTGACCAGATGACGAACATCGATCGCGGTCATCGGCACGGCACGGGCATGCCC
The DNA here is from genome assembly GCA_035462285.1 of Acidimicrobiia bacterium. Taxonomy (GTDB): domain Bacteria; phylum Actinomycetota; class Acidimicrobiia; order Spongiisociales; family ZC4RG35; genus JARDZU01. Next base: position 8 of record DATHUL010000178.1, on the reverse strand, counting down.
GCATTCTG
>DATHUL010000177.1:0-3698 GCA_035462285.1 Acidimicrobiia bacterium | reverse complement strand
ATCCGTGACGCCCTGCATAAAGAAGAGAGGACCGGTCAGCCGACCGGCCCTCTCTTCATGCAGTCCCCAACCCGCGAGGCGGGCGACCGCCGGCACCTCGGGTAGCGTTTCCCGATGGACCCTGCCGATCTGCTCGATCTCACCATCGGACCGCAGCCGTTTCGGGTCTGCGTCCAGAACGTCTACGACTTCGTCGATGCCACAGGCGACGACCATGGTCGTTGGACCGAGGCGGCCCCGCCCGGCTTCATGGCCGCCGCCCTGTTCGCGGTTGCATCGGACCTGCTCCGCCAGCTGGCCGACCGCTCGGTGATCCACGGAGAGCAGACGTTCACCTGGCACCAGCCCCTCACCGTCGAGTCCGACCTGCTCGTCACCGGGAAGGTGACCAGGGTGCGGGAGCGTGGCGGCGTCGACTTCGTCGGCTTCGATGTCAAGGTCGAGAGCGGTGACGCACTGATGGCGGAAGCCACCTCGCTGTTCCTCGTCTCCGATATCGACTCGGGAACCGCGGTGGCGGAGCGCCCCGAGCCGGGACCGGAGGATGACGGCAGCCCGGGGCCCGGAAAACGCGGTGTCTCCCGGGCCGGTCTGGTTCGATACGCCGCCGCCACCCGGGACTGGAACCCGATCCACTGGGATCACGGGGCCGCAGTCGCCGCCGGGCTTCCCGGAGTCATCGCCCACGGTCTGCTCCAGGCGGCGTGGGTCTTCGTGGCCGCCTCGGCACTTCGTCCCGGAACCGACCCGCTCCGCTCGGCTCGGGTCCGTTTCCGCAATCCGCTGCTCCCGGCGTCACCGGTCTCGATCCAGGTGGAGGAGGACGGAAACACGGCGGTAGTTGCGGTGGTCGACCCGGACACCGAGTATGTCAGTGCTCGAATCGAACTGACGGAGTGGTAACCCGATGGACATGCCTCAGGTCGAAAGGGACAAGGAACGAGAGCTCATAGCCAGGGCCCAAGCCGGTGACAGGGCCGCCTTCGGCGCACTGGTCCGTGAGCACGGAAACGAGGTCTACACCTTGGCCCGAAGACTGGTTGGTGACCCTCATCTGGCTGCCGACGTCGCCCAGGAGACGTTGATCAGGGCATGGAAGGCCCTGCCCAACTTCCGGGGTGACGCCGCCCTGTCCACCTGGCTGCACCGGATCACTGTCAACACCGCCTGGACCCAGCGGAGGAAGGCCCGTCGTCACGGCGGTGCTCCCCTCGACGACTACATCGAGGTGGCGGCGCCGATGGGGGCGGATCATCCCGAGATGGCGGGGGAGACTCTCGAGCTGCGAGGCCGGCTTCGCCGGGCCCTCGACTCCCTTCCCGAAGGGCAGCGGCAGGTCGTCGTCCTCAAAGACGTCTACGACTGGTCCCATGCCGAGATCGCCGAGACGATGGGGATCTCGGTCTCGGCGGCCAAGGTGCGGCTGCACCGCGCCCGGGCCCGTCTCGCCCGGCACCTGGAGGAGTCGGCATGAGCGTCGTCTGCGAGATGGCGGCGCCGTTCGTGGCCAACAGCGCGGTGGCGCAGACGCCGGTCGCCCGAGTCTTCCGCGGTCACGCCGACGTCTGTCTCAAATGCCAGGCCCGCCATGCCGCCATGACCCGGACCGCCCGGGAGTTGGCGTCGATGTCCAGTGAGACCCTGGTCGCTCCACTCGATCTGGAGTGGCGGGTCATGTCGGCCCTGGAGGGCGACCTCGCCGTGGCCCGCTCCTGGCGCACTCCGATCGCGGTCACCGCCGCGGTCGTCTCCATGGCGGCCGCGGTTCTCATCTGGCGTCTCCGCCCCCGAACCCAAGCCTGAGCCGGAGGGGTCGTTAGACCCTGGTACGGGCAGTCACGGCGCCGGTATACCTGTGCGTAGGTCGTGATGAAAGGCGAGAGCAGATGAGAGTCTTGGTCAGCACCGCGAGCAAGCATGGTTCGACCGCGGATATCGGGCGGGCGATCGCCGACGCCCTGTCCGGAGAGGAGATCGAGGCTCGAATCGCCGCGCCCGAGGAAGTCACCGGGCTCGATGGCTACGACGCCGTGATCCTGGGCAGCGCGGTCTACGCCGGCCGATGGATGAAGACGATGCGGGAGCTGACCGATCGCCTCGGCGAGGAGTTGGCCTCCCGACCGGTCTGGCTGTTCTCCAGCGGCCCGATCGGGAACCCGCCGATGCCGGAGGAGGATCCGGTCGACGTGGCGCCGATCCTGGAGAAGACCAATGCCCGCGACCATTTTCTGTTCGCCGGAAAGCTGGACCGGCAGACCCTCAGCTTCGGGGAGCGGGCCATCGTCGGTGCCCTGAAGGCCCCGGAAGGAGACTTCCGCGACTGGGACGACATCCGCCGACGCGCCCTCGCCATCGCCGCAGAGCTGAAGACCCTGGTCCAACAGCGAGGCTGAGGACTGTTGGTCGCGGCGGTGCCTGGGCAGGGAGGCCGGTTCTAACCTTCCCTCATGACCCGGCTCATCGACCTCTCCCAGACCATCGAAGCGGACATGACCACCTACCCCGGATTGCCGGGACCGGTGATCACCGAGCATCTGTCCCGAGCCGACTCGAGGGAGCACTACCAGGCCGGGACCGAGTTCCTGATCGGGCGGATCGACATGGTGGGTAACACCGGGACCTACCTCGATACCCCGTTTCATCGGTACGAGGAGGGCTTCGACCTCGACGGGCTGGCGCTGGAGGGGGTGGCCGACCTGCCCGGTGTGGTCGTCGACGAGGTGGGGCCAGAGCTCGGTCCGGAGACGATTGAAGGAGTGGAGGTAGCGGGCCGAGCGGTCCTCTTCCACACCGGGTGGGACAGGCATTGGCGGACCGACGGCTACGGCGACCCCGGGCACCCGTTTGTCTCGGCCCGGCTCGCCTCGGCCCTGGTCGAGGCGGGAGCGACGTTGGTCGGGATCGACTCGGTCAACATCGACGACACCCGGGGCGGGTCCCGCCCCGCCCACTCAGGTCTGCTCGGCGCCGGGATCCCGGTGGTCGAGCATCTCACCGGGCTCGGCGGGCTTGTCGGGAAGGATTTCCGGTTCTTCGCCGTGCCGCCGAAGGTACGCGGCTTCGGCACCTTCCCGGTCAGGGCGTTCGCCCTGGTCCGGTAATCAGAGGGCGCGGTTGATCCCGGAGACGATCGCCTGCAACGACGAAGTGGTGACGTCGGTGTGGATCCCGACTCCCCAGATGGTGCGCTTCTCGATGTCGAGCTCGGCATAGGTCACCGCCTGGGCGTCGGTCCCGGCGCCGATGGAGTGCTCGTGGTAGTCGAGGACCCGGCACTCGATCTGGAACCGGGACTGCATGGCATTGACGAACGCCTCAATCGAGCCGCCGCCGTCGGCCTCGATCTCGACCTCCTCGCCGTTGTGGCGGACCGTGGCCTTGATGACGGTGCGGTCCTGACCCTGGGCGTTCTGGGCGATCTCGAATCGGAGCAACTCGAAGGGCTTGTGCAATGCCAGATAGTGGTTGCGGAACTCGGTCCAGATCTCGGCTGCGGTGATCTCCCCGCCGGTGGTGTCGGTGATCCCCTGGATAACCCTGGTGAACTCGATCTGGAGTCGGCGGGGCAACACGAGCTCCTGTTCGGTCTTGAGCAGGTAGGCGACCCCGCCCTTGCCCGACTGCGAGTTGACCCGGATCACGTCCTCATAGGTTCGCCCGACGTCCTGGGGGTCGATGGGGAGATAGGGGACTTCCCA
>DATHUL010000176.1:0-3667 GCA_035462285.1 Acidimicrobiia bacterium | reverse complement strand
CTGCGCGGCATCGTCGACGGTCGGTCCTACCAGCAGAAGGTGCTGCTCACCGGGGACGAGATGGTGCTCGCTGTGGAGGGGACGGTCGGCTACATGGTGGCCAATGCCGGGGGCCATGGCTTCTACCGGACCCGCTACTCGGAGGACCTGTTCGCCGACCTTCTCGGCAATCTCGACACACTCGACGACATCGAGCGCTACAGCCTGGTCTCCGACACCTGGGCCATGGTGCGATCCGCCCAGGTACCGGCTTCTCACTTCCTCGACCTGGTCGGGAAGTTCGGTGAGGAGACCGAGCACGCCATCTGGTCGGTCATCATCGGCGGGCTTCGCGCCCTCGAGCACCACGCCCTGGAAGAGGAGACCCGGCCCGCCTTCGAGGCGTACGTTCGCGACCTGGTCTCTCCCGCCCTGGAACGGCTGGGGTGGGAGGGCAACGGCGACGAGAGCGACCTGACCCGCAAGCTGCGCGGCGATCTCATCGCCGCCATGGGCAACCTGGGCAACGACCCGGCCACGGTGGGCAAGGCGAGAGAGGTGGCAGCCCGGGTCCTGGCCGGAGAGCATCTCGACCCCGAGGTGTGCACTGCGGCCCTCTCGGTCTACTCGCACCACGGCGACGCCGAGGAGTACGAGACCTTGTGGTCGGCCTACGACAAGACCTCGGCCCCGACCGAGAAGGTGCGCTATCTCCGCTCCGTGGCCGGGGTGCAGGTGGAGGAGCTGGCGGTGTCGACCATGGACAAGATCGTGGACGGTGACATCAGGACCCAAGACGGGTTCTGGGTCTTTGCCCGGCTCCTCTCGGGCGACTCGGGCCCGGCCGTGTGGCAGAGCGCCCGGACCCGGTGGGACAAGGTGCTCGAGGCCATGCCCGGTATGACGAGGAGACGAGTGGTGGAAGGGCTGCCCGCCCTCTCCCAGCCCGAGGTGGCCGCCGACGTCAAGGGCTTCTTCGCCGAGCATCCCATTCCCGAGGCGGCCCGCTTCCTGGTCCAGAACCTCGAGCTCCTCGACTCCAACGTCCTCCTCCGCGAACGAGAGACCCCGGTGGTGACCGACTACTTCGCGCAGAAACCCGCGAACGCGGTACCCGCGCCCCCTACTAGAGCTCGACGGTTGCGCCGGCGGCCTCGAGGACTTCCTTGGCCTTGTCGGCGGTCTCCTTGTCGACTGCCTCCAGCACGTTGGCCGGGGCCCCGTCGACCAGGTCCTTGGCCTCCTTCAGGCCGAGACTGGTCAGGCTCCGGACTTCCTTGATCACCTGGATCTTCTGGGCGCCGGCCCCGGTGAGGACGACATCGAACTCGTCCTGCTCCTCGGCGGCGGCGGCGCCTGCGCCGTCACCCCCGGCGGCGGGGGCGGCAGCTACAGCCATAGGTGCGGCTGCGGTCACTTCGAACTTCTCCTCGAAAGCATCGAGGAACTCCTTGAGCTCGAGGACGGTCATGCCCTCGAAGGTTGCGATCAGCTCGTCGGTGCTGAGCTTGGTCTTGGCGGCCATTTGTCACTCCTCCTCGGCCGATGCGGCCGTATCGGTATCGGCGGGCTCCTCCGCGGGCAGCGTGGCTGTCGATTCGCCCTCTGCCGGAGCGGGCTCGCCCGACTCTTTCTTTTCCAGAAGCTGGTGGAACATCGTGGCGGCGTTCCGATTGAACGAGGCGAACAGCCCGGCCGCCTGCATGAGCGGAGCCTTGGCCGCTCCTGCGATCTTGGCCAGGAGCACCTCGCGGGGCTCGATGTCGGCGAGACGTGAGACCTCCTCCGGGCTCAGGATGTTCCCCGAGAGCACACCCGCCTTGAGCACGAAGACCTCGTGGGACTTGGAGAAGTCCTTGAGCGCCTTGGCGGTGGCGACAGGGTCGCTCTTGGCGAAGGCGAGCGCGGTCGGGCCCAACAGGTACTCGTCGAGCCCGGTGATCCCCGCGTCGCCCGCGGCGAGCCGGGCCAGGGTCATCTTGACCACCTTGTACTCGGCGCCGCTGGCGCGGAGGTTGGCACGCAGCTCCTGGACCGCCTTGACGGACAAGCCGCGATACTCGGTCAGGAACACCGCCTCGGACCCCTCGAGACTCTCTTTGATGTCGGCAACGGCCTGGACCTTTTCCGGTCTTGGCATTCGCTCCTCCGGTTGGTAGACAACAAAACCCCTCGACATCAGACGAGGGGCTCACGAGGAGCGACCTGCGTTGGCGGGATGATCCCTTTCAGTCCGAGGACACCGACGGTCTGGGGTCGAGAAATGGAGTTGCCCGACCAAGTGTACCGGGACCCGGGGCGAGGGCAACTTCGGTCCCGAGAGGGACCAGGGGCCCCGCCGAGGGCGGACACCGCTCAAGGAAACGACGCCCTTCCAGTTTCTCCCTGGACACCCCACCCGGGTCGCGCGACACTACGTTCATTGAGAACAGGGGGTCTCCGTGTGAATGGGTGGGTTCCCTGACCGCCCCCACCCGGTCATCGGAAGCCCCAAATATCTGAGGGTCGCGTTGCCGACGACGAGAGACCAGCCCCTACCCTGGTCCACAGACGAGGTCGTCGGAGCGTGCGGACGGTGGACCTGGCAGCCGAAGCCCTCTAACGCCCACGGGAATCCGGACACGGAGATCCCCCCTGTTTCATGAGAAGAGCCCCCGAAAGGGGGCTCTTCTGCGCAACTACAGGGTCGGTCAGCTTGCAGTCTTGGCGAAGTCCTCGACGCTGCCCACGTCGACTTTCACTCCCGGGCCCATGGTCGAAGACAGTGACATCTGCCGCAGATACCGGCCCTTGGCCGAGGCAGGCTTGGCCCGGAGCAACTCCGAGGCGAGGGTGGCCAGATTCGAAGCCAGCTGGTCGATACCGAAGGACACCTTGCCCACCGGGACGTGCACATTGCCGTAGCGATCGTTTCGGTACTCGATCCGGCCCGCCTTGAACTCCGACACCGCCTTGGCCACATCGGCGGTGACGGTGCCTGCCTTGGGATTGGGCATGAGCCCGCGGGGCCCGAGGATCTTCCCCAGCTTGCCCACCTCGGCCATCATGTCCGGGGTGGCGATGGCGACGTCGAAGTCGAGATCACCGCCGGCCTGCAGCTTCTCCACCAGTTCCTTGCCCCCGACCACGTCGGCGCCGGCCTCGGACGCCTCCTTCTCCTTGTCGGCCGTGACGAACGCGGCGACCCGGACGTCCTTGCCGGTGCCATGGGGCAACGACACCGTGCCCCGGATCAGCTGATCGGCCTTCTTCGGGTCGATGCCGAGCTTGAACACCGCCTCGACCGTCTCGTCGAACCTGGCCGGTGCCAGCGTCTTGACCAGCTCCAGGGCCTCCTGCGGCCCGTACGGTGTCTGGCTGTCGTACCGCATCGCGGACTCGCGGTACTTCTTGCCGTGTCTTGCCATGTCTGTTTCTCCTTGTGGTCCAGGCGGCTCGTTCGAGCCTCCCACTTCAAACGACTTCAGCCTTCGACGGTTATGCCCATCGATCGGGCCGTGCCCTCGACAATCTTCATCGCGCCTTCGATGTCGACCGCGTTGAGGTCTGGCATCTTGATCTCGGCGATCTCCTTGACCTGAGCCCGGGACACCTTGCCCACCTTCTCCTTGTTCGGCTCGCCGGACCCCTTCTCCACCCGGGCCGCCTGCCGGAGCAGGGCGGCGGCGGGGGGAGTCTTCATGACGAA
>DATHUL010000175.1:0-5856 GCA_035462285.1 Acidimicrobiia bacterium | reverse complement strand
GGAAGCCGAACATCGAGTAGAAGATGAAGAAGGGTACCATGGGAACGCCACGGGTGGCGTAGGAGGTCCCGGCTGCGATCCAGGACGAGGTCGACCCGGCCTCGGTGATCCCCTCCTCGAGGATCTGGCCGCTCTGACTCTCCGAGTAGGAGAGCAGCATCGAGGCATCGACCGGCTCGTAGAGCTGGCGCTTGGAGGCGTAGATCTTCAGCTCGCGGATCAGCGAGTCCATTCCGAAGGTCCTCGCCTCGTCGGGGACGATCGGAACCACATGCTTTCCGAAACCGTCGGCGCGGGCCAAGCCGCGGATCAGCCGGGTGAAGGCAGTGGTCGTGGACGCTTCCGCCTTTCCCGAACCCGCGTACACCTCGGAGAAGGTCTCGGTCGGAGGAAGCGTCAGCGGCTCGGGACGAACCACCCGGCTGGGGAGGAAACCTCCCAGCTCCTGACGTCGGGCATGGAGATAATCGTGCTCGGGTGTGCCCGGCCCGGGCCGGAAGTAGGGCGGCACCTTGTCCCCTTCCAGCGCCTCCTCGGGGATCTCCTCCTCCAGGTGCAGCCTGGCCCGCAGCCCCATGAGCTGCTGGTTGGTCAGCTCCTTGATCTGATGGGTGGCGTTGCGCCCCTCCACGTCGGGCCCCAGGGTCCACCCCTTGATCGTCTTGGCCAGGATCACGGTCGGCTTGCCGTTGTCGAGCTCGGTGGCCACCCTGTAGGCGGCGTACACCTTGGCGTAGTCGAGACCCCCGCGGCGCAACCCCCAGATCTCGTCGTCGCTCATCTCGGCGACCATCTCCTTGGTGCGGGGGTCCTTGCCGAAGAAGTGCTCGCGGACGTAAGCCCCGTTCTCCGCCTTGTAGCGCTGGTACTCCCCGTCGACGGTGGAGTTCATCACGTTGATCAGGGCGCCCTCGTGGTCCTTGGCCAGGAGCGGATCCCAGCCCGACCCCCAGATCACCTTGATCACGTTCCATCCCGCTCCGCGGAACAGGGCCTCGAGCTCGGTGATGATCTGACCGTTGCCCCGCACCGGGCCGTCGAGCCGCTGCAGGTTGCAGTTGACCACCCATGTGAGGTTGTCCAGGCCCTCCCGTGTCGCCAGCGTGATCGAGCCCAGTGTCTCCGGCTCGTCGACCTCGCCGTCGCCGATGAAGGCCCACACCCTCGACTGGGACGTGTCGTCCAGGTCGCGGTTGTGCAGGTACTTGTTGAACCGGGCGTGGTAGATCGAGTTGATCGCGCCCAACCCCATCGAGACGGTGGGGAACTCCCAGAACTCGGGCATGAGACGGGGGTGGGGATAGGAGGAGAGACCGTCGCCGTCGATCTCGAAGCGGAAGTTGTCGAGATGCTTCTCGTCGAATCTCCCCTCGAGAAAGGCCCGGGCGTAGATCCCGGGAGCGGCATGACCTTGCATGTAGACGTGGTCGCCGCCGCCGGGGGCGTCCTTGCCCCGAAAGAAGTGGTTGAAGCCGACCTCGTAGAGGGTGGCGGAGGAGGCGAAGGTGGAGAGATGGCCTCCGATCCCCTTGGAACGATGGTTGGCCTTGATCACCATCACCGCCGCGTTCCAGCGGATGAAACGCCGGATCCGGCGCTCGATCACGGCGTCGCCGGGGAACTCGGGCTCTTCCTCGGGTGGGATGGTGTTGATGTAGGGCGTGGTGATCGCACCGGCGATCCCCACGTTGTTCTCATGGGCCCGCTCCAGCAGCTTGGCCACCAGGTACTTGGCCCGATCCGGGCCCTGCTCACCGACGACCGCGTCGAGAGAGTCGAGCCACTCTTGGGTCTCGACCGGGTCGGCGTCCGCCATCTGGTGGACGTATTCGTCGCCCAGTGTTCGGCTCAGGTCTCCTGACATCGCCCCAAGCCTAGTTATCGCCCGGTTTTCTCCCCGAGGGCGGGTCAGGCACCCACCACGGCCCTCTCTGCCGGGAAGAGCCACGGCTCCACCGCTTCCAGGAAGCGAAGCGGTGCGTCCATCTGCGGGGTGTGACCGGTGTCGTCGAGCCGGGCCAGGTCCCAGTCGGGGCGCAGCGAGCAGAGCCATTCCACCGAGGTCGGGGAGACGATGTGGTCGGACACGCCCTGGACGACCAGAGTCGGCGCCTCGATGCGACGCACCATGTCGAGGAAGGCCGAGCGCCGCGCATAGAAGGCGGCTATCGACGTGGCGGTCCTGGCCGTGGCGTGCTCCGCCCAGGGCAGCTTGGTCCGGATCCGGGCCATCTCCCGGGAGCTCTCGATCAGCCCCATCGGCACCCGGCCCGGCTTGTGGGTGACCATGGCCAGGCTCTTCTTCACGAGTTCCTCGGGACTGTTGCTGCGGATGAAGTGCCGCCCGTAGATCTCGCCGAGCGGCGGGGTCGCCTGGATGGCGAGACGGATCACGGTCGGCCAGTCTCGCCGGGGATCGGGGAACACCGGCGGGGTGGCGGGAGAGACCATGACCAGACGCTCGACCAGATCCGGGCGCCGGGACGCGATCATCGCCGAGATGAGCCCGCCATTGGAGTTGCCGACCAGTGTGAACCGGCCCTCAAACGTCTCCAGATAGGCGACCACCGAGTCGCGGTGGGTGTCGAGGCTGTAGTCGGCACGAGGTGGGGTGAGCCCGAAGCCGGGGAGATCGATGGCCCGGACCCGGGCGTTGGCGGCGAGGGAGGGGGCCACCGCGTCCCAATTGGTGGTGGAGCCGCCCAGACCGTGGACCAGCACAAGGTTGGGCCCGGACCCCCCGTAGTCCACCTCGTGGACCGGTCCCAGAGCAGTGTCGACGTACAGACCCACCCTCCGAGGGTACTGCCCCGAGGGCACTGTCCCGACCCGTCGTACACTCGTTCCGATGCGTCTGCTCCTCGTCTCCACCTACGAATTGGGACGTCAGCCGATACACCTCGCCTCGCCGGCCGCGGCACTGGGCGCGGCCGGGATCGAGGTGAGCACCGTGGACCTGGCCGTGGAACCCTGGGATCCAGCGCTTCTCGACCGGGTCGATGCGGTGGCGTTCTCGGTGCCGATGCACACCGCGATGCGTCTCGCCGGGGCGATGGCCGGCGAGATTCGAGCGTTGCGCCCCCAGCTTCCGATCGCCTTCTACGGTTTGTACGCCGACGTTGGCCTCGACCACGTGGCGGGGGACGGGCTGATCGCCTCGATAGCCGGGGAGTACGAGCCGGGTCTGGTCGCCTGGGCTCGACAGGTCGAAGCCGGTGACCGGGGCGCGGTGGTGCAACGACATGTGGGGCGCTCCGATTTCCACCGGCCCGACCGTTCCGGTCTTCCCCGGCACGACAAGTACGCCAGGTTGGAGTGGTTGGGAGAGGCCCGTCTCGCCGCAGCGGTGGAAGCGTCGCACGGGTGCCGCCATCGGTGCCGTCACTGCCCGATCCCGGTGGTCTACGACGGGAGGATGCGGGTCGTGGGAGCGAAGCCGGTCCTGGCCGACATCGATCAGCTGGCCGCAGATGGCATCGAGCACATCACGTTCGGCGATCCCGATTTCCTCAACGCACCCAGGTACTCGCTCGATTTGCTCCGGGCGACACACGCCGATCATCCCGGGGTGACCTTCGATGTCACCGTGAAAGTGGAGCACATCCTGGCCCACCGGTCGATGTGGCCGGAGATGGCCTCGCTCGGGCTCCTCTTCGTGGTCAGCGCCTTCGAGAGCACCGATCTACGCACATTGGGGATCCTCGACAAGAACCACACCGTCTCCGACATGGCCGAGGCGGTGACAGTGCTCAGGTCGGCCGGGATCCATGTCAGACCCACCTGGCTGCCCTTCCTCCCGTGGACCACGCCCCGGGACCTGGTCGACATCGTGGCGTTCATCGACCACCACGAGCTGTGGTCCGCCACCGACCCGGTCCAGCTGGCCATAAAGCTTCTCATCCCCCGAGGGTCGCTTCTCGAGACCCACCCGGCGGTGACGCCGCATCTCTCCGGCTATGTGCCCGAATCGCTCACCTGGGCCTGGGAGTTCGAGCATGCGGAGGCCAAGTCTCTCCACGCCGACCTCGACGCCATCGCGGCGGCAGGGTCGGATTGCGATGCGGAGGCGGGGGACACCCTCACCCTGATGCGGGATCGGATTGCCCGGTCGGCGGGTGTCGTATTGCCCGCCATTCCCGAATCGGCGCCGACACCGCGGCTGACAGAGAGCTGGTTCTGCTGTGCCGAGCCGACTTCCGCACAGGCCGGCGCGGTCGGTCTGAGCATCGGTAGGGTGCCCGTCGCAACCGAGTAGGGGATTCGATGACGACGGTTCTGGCGGCACAGGGCTTGACCAAGAGCTTCGGCGATCTGATCGCGGTGAACGATGTCAGCTTCGAGATCTCCGAGGGCGAGACCTTCGGGTTGCTCGGGCCCAACGGAGCGGGGAAGACCACCTCGATTTCGATGGTGGCCGGCCTCCTCGAACCGGACAGCGGGGCGATCCACGTCAACGGCACCACCATCCGCACCCGGTCGACGGCGGGGCGCTCGGACATCGGTCTGGTCCCCCAGGAGCTGGCCATCTACCCGGACCTGACCGCGGCCGAGAACCTCAAGTTCTTCGGTCGGCTCTATGAGATGGCCGGGGCCGAGTTGGAGAAGAGGACCGAGGAGGTCCTCGAGGTGATCGGCCTGACCGATCGGAAGGACGACCTGACCAAGGAGTACTCGGGAGGGATGCAGCGTCGTCTCAACATCGGAATCGGCCTCCTTCACCGCCCCCGGCTGCTCATCCTCGACGAACCGACGGTCGGAGTCGATCCCCAGTCGAGGAACGCGATCCTCGAATCGGTGGAGGAGCTCTCCGGTCAGGGGATAGCCGTGCTCTACACCACCCATTACATGGAGGAGGCGGAACGGCTCTGTGATCGGGTCGCCATCATCGACGAGGGTGTGATCAAGGCCGAGGGCACTCGGCGGGAACTGGTCTCCTTGGTCGGGCAGAAGGACCGCATTCGCGTCGTGATGGCCGGCGACGTGGCCGAGGTTGTCGGTATCGCCGCCGAGCTGGACGGAGTCCACGAGGCGAGCCCTTCGGACTCCGGCTTCGACGTCCTCGCCGACGAGGCGTCCAAGCTGCTACCCGAGTTGCTCGCCTCTGTCGCCTCTACCGGAGCGAGCATCTCGGGCGTCGAAGTGTTCGAGCCCAACCTGGAGGCAGTGTTCCTCCATCTCACCGGTAAGGCTCTGCGCGACTGATCATGAGCGCTTCGACCCGGATCGCGGGCAAGGACCTGAAGCTCCGGGTGCGGGACCGGTCTGCCTTCATCATCGGGATCATCACCCCCCTCGCCCTCGCCTACATCTTCCACCTGGTGTTCGGCAATGTCTTCGCGACCGAGACCCTCGACCTCCAGATCGGGATGGTCGACCTCGACGACACCGAGATCTCGCGCTCACTGGGTGAGGTGCTGGCCGAGATCGAGTCGCAGGGGGTGCTCGAGATCACCGAGTTCGACGACACCGAAGCGGCCGATGCCGCGGTGGATCAGGGAGATTTGGGGGCGTACATCCTGCTCGGGCCGGGGCTGGGGGATGCAGCCCTCGCCGGCAGCCCGTTCACCATCGAGGTCGTCGGCGACATCGACGCTCAGACCACCACCCAGGTGGCGACCTCGATCGCTTCCGAGTTCGGCTCCGGCATCGGGCGGGCCCAGCTCTCGGTGGCGACCGCGGTCCACGTCGGGGAGGGCCCGCCGCCCGACGATGTGGTCACATGGGGTGAGGAGGCGGCGCAGCGGCCTTCGGCGTACACGTTCTCCGATGTCAGCGCCGAGACCCGCCAACTCGACGCCTCCACCTTCTTTGCCGCCGGGATGGCAGTGTTCTTCCTGCTCTTCACCGTGCAGTTCG
>DATHUL010000174.1:0-1712 GCA_035462285.1 Acidimicrobiia bacterium | reverse complement strand
TCGCCCCGGTCGGTGAAAACGCGGACACTCACGCCCTCGACGATGCCGCGGGCCTCGGCATCGACCGGGTCGATCTCGAAGTAGGGGCCGCGCTCCCGGTCGGAGTGGTGCTTCGAGTAGCTGGTGTTGAGGAACCGGGTGTGGGTCTTCGGGGTGAGCAGGACCAGGGGGTATCGCTCGCTCAACTCGCCCCCTGCCCCTTCCCGCGAAGGTGTGTACCCGGGCAGCGGATCCCGACCGGCGTCGGCCATCGGCTGGGAGTAGAGATGGGCTTTGCCGTCGGCGGTGGCGAAGCCGCCGGCGGCATAAGGAAGCAGCTCGTCGGGTAGATCGAGCCTGAGAAAGCCGTGCGAGCGCAACGCGTCGAGGTCGACATCGGGCAGCGACCGGCGGATGAGGGTCTCATCGTCGAGGTCGAAGACGGGATCGTCGAAGCCCATGGCCCGGGCGAGACGACGCCACAGCTCGGTGTTGGGGACCGCCTCGCCGAGCGGCTCGATGGCCGGGTGGTTCCAGCCCAGGTAGAGATGGCCCCAGGACTGAACCACGTCGACCTGCTCGACCTGGGTAGTGGCGGGGAACACCACGTCGGCGTAACGCGCCGTGTCGGTGATGAACTGCTCGCTGACCACGGTGAACAGGTCGTCGCGACTCAGACCGCGACGGATCGCCGCCGCATTCGGCGCCGAGACCACCGGGTTGCCGTTCCAGACAAAGAGGCCGTGGACCCCCATTTCCTCCGAGGTGAGCGCCTGACCGAGACGGTTCATGCTGACACCACGGGTCGGCTGTTCGACTTGGAACAACGTCTCATCGACCGGCGTCTCCGACCAGATCCCCACCGACCGGGAGAGCCCCCCGCCGCGATGACGCCAGGCACCGGTGAGGACAGGGAGACAGGCGAGGGCCCGGAAGAACATGGCGCCGTTCTCGTGGTGCTCGGCGCCGATCAACGTCCTGATGAACGAGCGAGGGGTCGAGCCGTAGGCAGCGGCGAGTGACTCGATCTCGGACGGGTCGAGGCCGCACACCGCGCCGGCCCGTTCCGGTGGCCACTCCGTCACCCGCTCGGCGAGTCGCTCGAAGCCGACGCTGTGCGACCGCACGTAATCGTGATCGACCAGGTCGTCCCGGATCAGTACGTGCATCAGGGACAACATCAAGGCGACGTCGGTTCCGGGCAGCGGCTGGATGAACCAGTCGGCGGAACCGGCGGTGATGGTCCGGATCGGATCGACCACGACCACCTTGGCCCCACCGGCGCGGGCCTCCTGCACGAAGGGCCAGAGGTGACGATTGGTGAGCCGCGTGTTGGTTCCCCAGAGGATCACCAGATCGGCGAACCTGACGTCCATCGGGTCGGCGCTACGACCGTCCCCGTATGTGGCGGCCAGACCCGCCCCGGCACTGGCCCCGCAGAGGGCGTCGACCTGTCGCGAGGCACCGAGGCGGGCGAAGAAGTGCCGGTCGAGCAGACTCATCTGGATCAGGCCCTGGGTCCCCGCATCGCCCCACGGGACGATCGCCTCCCCGCCGTGCTCGTCGACGATCTGCCGGAGGCGCTTCGCCACCAGCCCCACCGCCTCGTCCCACGACGCCTGGCGGAACTCGCCCCGGCCCTTGGGCCCGGTTCGGATCAGGGGGTGAAGAACCCGGTCCGGGTGATAGACCCTCTCCAGGAAGCGGTTGACCTTGGGGCAGAGCTCGCCGCG
>DATHUL010000173.1:0-3007 GCA_035462285.1 Acidimicrobiia bacterium | reverse complement strand
CTGGAGATCGGCGAGCCGGTCGAATGTGATGCCGCCGAAACCCGGCCCGTACCCGCCGCCGAAACGCCAGCGGACATGCCCGTTCTGCGGGACCAGGGATGAGGCGCGGTCTGCCACGAACAACGACCCCATGGCGACCAGGGTGGCCAGGATCAGGGCCATGCTCCCGGCGCGGCGGGCGAGAGGACGCCCCTCGAGGTCGCGGACCCGCCCCGACTCCTGACGTCGCTCCAGCCCGATCGAAGCCAGGGCCAGGGCGATGACGGCGGCCGCCGCCCCCATCCATCCCCGACCCGCAGGCACCCGATCCATCACCGCGTACTGGAGGTAGAGACCGAGCGAAGGGGCGAACATGGCCATGGCCGGCCCCCCGGCCGCCCCCCAGACGAAGGCGGCGCCGGTCACCCACATGAGCAGCGAGAGGATGGCCACGATGCCCGAGGTCGGGAAGACGGGAGCCACGCCGAAACGGATCAAGTCGAGAGCCTGGGCCAGCTCACGGGCCAGGGCGCCGGCCGAGTCGAGCGTGGGCAGAAAGCCGGCAAAGAGGGTGTGGGAAACGGAGATCCGAAGGAAGAGGGCGAGCCCGGCCAGGGCGAACACCGAGACGACGAGCCGCCGGTTGCTCAGGGTCTGGGTGAGCAGCCACCAGATCACGCCACCGAGGAATGCGGATGCCACCATGATGAGCTGCCAGGCGGGAGCTTCGGGTCCGGAGTCGAGCAGACGCCCGAGACGGAGCAACATCAAGACAAAGGCGGCGATGCCGGCTAGCCGGCCGAGACCGTTGTCCATGAGTTCCCCATTGCCGTCATCCATGCCGGTGCCCATACTCCGTCCGGGGCCACCGAGACGGTGGCGACCCCCATGCGATGGAAGCCGACGAGAGTCTGGGAGGTCGAGGCGGATGCGGTCATCAGGACCGTGGTCGGATAGTCGCCGGCAAGCAGCTGTTGGACGCTGAGCAGAGACCGATCGGCGATGCCGGTGATCATGACCAACGCCCCGCCGCCCCCCTTCTGCCGGATTCGGCCGGCCACGGCCTCGATGTCGATCGCCGAGTCCGGTTGGACCAGGGCCAGCCTCTCCATGGCCGACGAGTAGCGCCTTGCGTCGATCGGGTCGGCATCGCCCGCCCAGAGGTCGGCGTCGAACCCGGCCCCGATCAGGTGGGTGACGACCGTGGCGGCTCCCGAAACCGCCTTCTCGAAGGCGTCCTGGGATTCATAACTCCCGGCGCGCACATCGAGCAGGACCAGGGCACGCGACTGCCAGGGTGTTTCCAGCTGCCGAATCATCAGCTCGTCGGTGCGGGCGGACGAAGGCCAGTGCACCCGGCGCAGGTCGTCACCCTGCTGGTACTCACGAAGTGTGTAGAAGTCCTCGCCGCCCCTTCTGCTGTGCTCGGGTCGGGACGCCTGCATCGCCGGGTCCTGACCTCGCACGATGGGAAACCCGGTCAGTTCCTCCACGGCCGGGTAGACCACGATCCTGTCCACCGGACCGGTGGCAACGGACATCTCGGCCAGACCCAGAGGATCATTGGTCCTGACGTTGGTGGGGCCGACCCGGTACACGCCGCGGGGGCGACAGGTGACCCGATAGGTGGCGGTGGTCGACTCCCTCTTCTTGAGCCGGGCAACCTCGAATGTGGCAATCCCGAGCCGATTGACATCGTCCTCGATGGTGAGATGGCTGATCGCATGGCGGGACAGGTTCTCGACCAGGAGCGTCACTGTCGTCGTCTCCCCGTCGTGGACCGTGGATGAGCCGAGACCACGGTTCACCTCCAGCACGGGCCGCCGGATTCTCACGGAGTTCAGGGCAACCGTTTGGGCGAGCAGGAGGATCACACCGGTGAGCAGGAGCTCCACCTCACCCAGGGCGTACCAGAGCACGAGTAGGGCGAGACCGGCGCCGGAGAGAGCCCAACCCCTCAGGGTGGGCATCAGGTGGCGATCCTCGAAGTGGTCCCCGGCACTCGCAGCCTGGTCATCAGCTCGTCGATCACCTCGGGCAGCGATTCGCCTCGCATCTGGGCCTCGGGGCGAAGTGCCATGCGATGCTCCAACACCGGGTGGGCGAGAGCCTTGATGTCGTCGGGGGTGACGTACTCGCGGCCCAGTGAGGCGGCTCGGGCCCGGGAGAGCCGCTGCAGGAACAGCGCGGAGCGGGGTGAGGCTCCGAGCAGGACATCGGCGTGGTTGCGGGTGCCCTCCACCAGATCGACGATGTATGTCTTGACCGACTGGGAAACGGTGACCCTGCGGGCCACCGCCACCATCTCCTCGATCTCGTCCACCGAAACCACCGGCTCGAGGTCGTAAAAGGTGGAGCGGACACCATGAGTGTCGAGGATCTCCAGTTCCTTCTGACGGCTCGGGTAACCGATCACGACCCGCATCATGAACCTATCCAGCTGTGACTCGGGCAGCGGGTAGGTGCCCTCGTGCTCGAGCGGGTTCTGGGTGGCCATGACCATGAACGGGAGGGGAAGTGGGCGGGTGACGCCATCCGAAGTGACCTGTCTCTCCTCCATCGCCTCGAGTAGAGCCGACTGCGTCTTCGGGCTGGCCCGGTTTATCTCGTCGCCGACCACGATGTTGGCGAAGATCGGGCCCGCCTTGAACTCGAACTCGTTCCGATTCCGGTCCCAGACCGAGACACCGGTCACGTCGGATGGAAGCAGGTCAGGGGTGAACTGGATCCGCTGGAAGACGCTGTCGATGGAACGAGCCACGGACTTGGCCAACTGGGTCTTGCCCACCCCGGGCACGTCCTCGACCAGGACATGGCCCTCGGCCACCAAGGCGAGCAGAACCAGTTCCACCACGTCGCGCTTGCCTTGTATCACCGTCTCCACGTTGGATGCGATCCGGTCGAACCGCTCACTGAACGCTTCGATCTGCTGGGCTGATACCTCGGACAAGTGACGCTCCCGGTTCGCTTCCTTGGGCCGCGACTCTACCGATGGCCCCCCGTTTTGGGCACTAGAGTCTGCGGCGGG
>DATHUL010000172.1:0-2350 GCA_035462285.1 Acidimicrobiia bacterium | reverse complement strand
CACATCAGGTGGCACGTGGGCGTAGGTACCCACCGCCCCCGAGATCTTGCCCACGGCCACGGCCTGGCGGGCCGCCTCGAGTCTGACATGGTCCCGGGCCAGCTCGAAGGCCCAGCCGGCCAGCTTGAGCCCGAAGGTGGTCGGCTCGGCCCAGATCCCATGGGTCCGGCCCACCATGAAGCTGTGCTGGTGCTCGAAGGCCTGCGCCCTCACCGCATCGAACAGGGCTCGAACCGAGTCGAGCAGGAGGTCGGTCGATTCGGCCAGCACGACCCCCCCGGCGGTGTCGAGCACGTCTGAGGAGGTCAAGCCGTAATGAACCCAACCGTCGGCCTCCGGCCCGGCGGCCTCGCCGAGCAGGTCGACGAAGGCGGCCAGATCGTGATTGGTGGTCTTTTCACGCTCGGCCACGGCTTCCGGGGTCGGGCACGGGGCGGCCCGGGTGGCCCCGGCCACCGAGTCGGGCACCTTGCCCAACGTCGCCCAGGCCTCCAGGGCCAGGGTCTCCACCTCTTTCCACACCTCGAGACGACGCTGGTCCGACCAGATCCGGCCCATCTCGGGAAGGGTGTACCGCTCGATCACGACCGCGATGATGGCACCGGATATCGATTTTCCCATAACCCGGACCGATCAGGTCCGCATCTCCCGGTAGGTTGCCTGGGGATGCGAAGGCTCACCGTCGATCAGGCTCGTCGATACGCAGTGGCGGCGCAGGGATTCACCGACCCTCGGCCCGGGGGCCGGATCGACGTGCGGCACTTTCGCCGTGTGCTGGAACGGATCGGTGTGGTGCAACTCGACTCGGTCAACGTGTTCAGCCGGACCCATTACATGCCCTTCTTCGCCCGTCTCGGCAGTTACGACCGCGACGCCCTCGACGGCTGGCTCTGGGGTTCCGGGGAGCTGTTCGAATACTGGGGTCATGAGGCGTCGTTGATCCCGGCACCGGACCACCGTCTCTGGCGATGGAGGATGAACGGGAACCGGGAGTGGGACCGTGTGACCCAGATCCATCGGGAGCACCCTGGGTACATGGATGCCGTTCTCGACCAGGTGAGGGAGAGAGGACCCCTGCGCACCGCTGACCTCCACGACCCGGGGCAGCGGGACGGGACCGCGATGTGGGGCTGGTCGAAAGGAAAGGTGGCGCTGGAGGCGCTGTTCATGGAGGGCCTGGTGACCACCTCGCATCGTCCCAACTTCGTCCGCATGTACGACCTGACCGAGCGGGTCATCGGCGGGGAGCATCTCGCTGCAGAGGGACTGGAGCGTGAGGAGGCTCAGTCCGAGCTCCTGGTGAAGGCGGCGCGTTCCCTGGGTGTGGCCACTGCCGACGATCTGGCCGACTACTACCGGATCCGGATGCCACAGGCCCGGCCCCTGGTGGACGAGCTGGCCGCGGGCGGTCGACTCGTCGAGACGGAGGTGGAGGGATGGGGCAAGCCGGCCTACCTCCATCCCGAGGCCAGGCTCCCACGCAAGGTCGAGGGGAGGGCTCTTCTCTCCCCGTTCGACAACCTGGTCTGGTACCGGGACCGGGTGGAGCGGCTCTGGGACTTCCACTACCGGATCGAGATCTACGTCCCGGAGCCGAAGCGGGTGTACGGCTACTACGTGCTCCCTTTCCTCCTCGACGGCGACCTGGTGGCCCGGGTCGATCTCAAGTCGGACCGCAAGGAGAAGGCGCTGCTGGTGAAGGGGGCCTTTGCCGAGCCGGGCGTCGACAGGACCAGGGTGGGTCGGGAGTTGAGGGAGGAGCTGGAGACGGTTGCCGCCTGGCTCGGTCTCGATGAGGTGCGGGTCAGCCGCAACGGGGATCTGGCCGAGTCGGTCAGACGCCCCTGATCCGGTCTACGACCAGCGCCGACTCTTCGACCACGGTGCCGAGGACTCCGCCCGGTCTGTGGTTGTCGAAGCCGACGAAGAAGAGCCCCTGGCGGTTGCCGTCGGCGATGAACTGACGTGGGAGCCCCCGCTCGTCGAGGATGTCTCCGCCGTCGGTGAGCAGTTCCTCGAGCACCGGTTTGTATCCGGTGGCGAGGATCACCGTGTCGAAGCGCCCCGCCGTGCCGTCCGAGAAGACGACCGTGTCATCGTCGAGCCGGTCGATGGCGGGACGGACTCCGATCTGGCCCGCCTTGATCCGGCGCACTGTCCCCACGTCGATGACCGGGGTCTTTCCTCGCTCCCGGAGCTGGGCCAATGGGGCCAGCTCCGGGGTGGCGATGCCGTGTGAGGACAGATCGCCCACGGTCATCGTCCTCAGCAGCGTCCCGAGCCGGTCCCCCAGCTCGGTGGGGAGGCGGGCCAGCATCCGGGCGGTGAGCTGGGTGGGGCGGCCCAGCAC
>DATHUL010000171.1:0-13029 GCA_035462285.1 Acidimicrobiia bacterium | reverse complement strand
CGGGCCACGCCGTAGTAGGAGTCGGGATGCTCGGGGAGCAGGTCGGTGGGAGTGACGATCACCTCCACGCCGTAGGCGCGGAGAAGATCCTGTTTCTCCTTGGACACCTTGTCGGGGACGGTGCAGATGACCCGATAGCCGCGAACGGCGCCGATCATGGCCAGTCCCACACCGGTGTTGCCCGAGGTGGGCTCGATGATGGTGCCACCGGGACGGAGCAGGCCCTGCTTCTCGGCCGCATCGATCATGGAGACCGCGATCCGCTCCTTCACCGAGCCTCCCGGGTTCATGTGCTCGAGCTTGGCAACGAGATTCCCCGGGGGGTGAATGCGGGAGAGGCGGACCAGCGGGGTGTTGCCTATGGCGGCAACAACGTCGGGAAAGATCTCCATGCGCCGGCGAGGGTATCGCAACCGGCAGCGCACCCCGCAACCACTTCTAACCTTCGTTGGTGACCCGAACCGCCCGTTACGCCTGGTTCACCCTGGTGTTCAACATCGGGGTCATCCTGCTCGGCGCCCTGGTGCGGGCGACCGGCTCAGGTGCGGGGTGCGGGCGCTCCTGGCCCACCTGTCGGGGAGAGGTCGTGCCCGAGCTCTCCGGTGCCACCGCCATCGAATTCAGCCACCGGGCGGCGAGCGGGGTGGCCCTGGTCCTGGTGGTGGTCCGGGTGGTGTTGGTGTGGCGTGAGGCGGGGAGCGGTGAGCCGGCTCGCACCGGGGCGGTGCTTTCGCTGACCGCGATCGTGGGCGAAGCGTTGATCGGGGCCATGATCGTCCTCGCCGAATGGGTGGCCGAGGACGCTTCCGTGGCCCGGGTGGTGGCGGTTCCGCTCCATCTGGTCAACACCCTCTTCCTGCTGGCCGCTCTGACCTTGACCGGGTTTTGGTTGTCGGGGGGTCGACGGCTCGCCCCGAGGTCTCGGCCCCTCGTCTGGCGCTGGGTCGTGCTGGGCGGCGTTGCCATGGTCCTCCTCGCCTCGACCGGGGCGGTCACCGCCCTGGCCGACACCCTGTTTCCCAAGGGGGCCTCCGACCTGCGAGCCACCGAAGAGGCCCACTTCCTCACCGATCTTCGCCTCGTCCATCCGATCCTGGCCGTCGTGGCAGCCACGATCGGGTGGTGGGTGTCCGGACGGTCCCCGACCACCAGGAGCAGGGCCGGGAAGACCCTGCCGTTGCTGGTCGGGCTCATGCTCCTAACCGGTGCGGTCAACATCGCACTCGGGGTGCCGGTTTGGATGCAGTTGGTCCATCTCTTGCTGGCCGACATCCTGTGGATCACCTACATCCTCGCCTCGGCCCAGGCGCTCCAGGTCCATGTGGAGGTGCCCGCCCCGGCCCCGTAGCCGGGTGCGCTCCGGTCGACGCCCGGACTCACCAACGCGACATCTAGGCTCCGGGTCGCGATGTTCGAAGAGCTCTCCGATGGTGTCTTCCGGCGTCGCTTCGAGTCGTTGGATCTCAACATCGGTGTGGTGCTCGCCGAGGTCGGACTGGTTGTCATCGACACCAGGGCCAGCCATGTGGAGGCCGACGAGCTGCGAGAGGAGCTTCGCACCCTCACCCCCCTTCCGGTGCGATGGGTCATCGACACGCATTGGCACTGGGATCACACCTTCGGGAATTCGCGCTTTCCCGACGCCGAGATCTGGGGTCACGACCTGTGCCGGAAGAACATGGTGGAACGGGGCGAGTCGATGAAACTCGATGCGGCACTCTGGCTTCCGGAGAAGAGGGACGAGTTCGACGAGGTCGAGATAGTCCCCCCGTCGAAGGTGGTCACCGACACCGCCCTGATCGACCTCGGGTCGCTGCTGGTAACCATGAGCTATCACGGTCTCGGTCATACCGACGCCGACCTGGTGATATCCGTCGGCGAGGTGAGCTTCATGGGTGACCTCCTCGAGGAGGGGTCGCCGCCGGTGTTCGACGACGGCTATCCACTTAGTTGGCCCCGCACGTTGCGGTCGGCGCTCGGCACCACCACGACGATGCTCGTCCCCGGACACGGGGACACGATGGACCAGGCTGCCGCCGCCTCTCAACTCGAGGAGATCGAGGCCGTCGCCGCCCTGGCCCGTCGGTGTGTCGAGGAGGGCTTACCCGTCCCCGACGCCTCCCGGCTCGGTCCCTATCCCGAAGACGTGATGATCTCGGCTCTGACCCGGGCCATGGCCGTCGGTCTCTAGGCCGAGGGTCGCTCCGCTGGTCGATTGCCCCGGATCAGGGCAGCCCGAGCTGGTCGGCCAGAACCGCCGGATCGGCGGTGGGCAGGTCACAGACGTGGTCTCGGCACAGATAGGCCAGGGTCGAGGAGGGATCGGCTCGGCCCTCGAGGAGAGGGATGGGCTCCTCCCCGGCGGAAGACGGGGCGAGCACCACGTTGGGCCGGAAGCGATCCCAGTAGACACGTGACAGTGCCGGCCAATCCGGCCCGACTATGGCGAGCTGCCTTCCGGTGAGAAGTGAGTGGAGCACAGCGAGATGATGGCCCACCATCGAGGGGTAGCGCTCCATGAACAGCCCGGCTGCCCGCAAGGTGACCGCGGCCTGGTCCCGGAGCTGTTGATCGCCGCTGTACGCCGAGTAGACGAGAATGGCTTCGGCGGCCAGGGCGTTGCCCGAGGGGAGGGGATTGTCGGTCTGGCCTTTGGGTCGCTTGATCAGGCCCTCGCCGTCGCTCGGGGTGTCGAAGAACCCGCCTTCGGGGTCGGCGAATCTTCGGGGCAGCTCAGAGGTCAGGCCCACGGCGGCCTGATACCAGCGGTACTCGCCGCTGGCCGCGTACAAGGCGTAGAGACCCAGGGCGAGGGCGGCATGGTCCTCGAGGAATCCGGTCACCTCGCCGGCCCGACCGTTCCGCCACGAGCGGCGCAGGACATCGTCGACCACCATCTCATCGAGGACGAACCGGGCCGTGTCGCGGGCCGCCTCCAGGTAGACGTCGTCTCCCAGGGCCGCCCCCGCTTCGGCCAGGGCCCTGATCATGAGGCCGTTCCACGACGCCACCACCTTGTCGTCGAGACCGGGCCTGACCCTGGTGGCCCTATGGCGGAGCAGGCGCGACCTGATCGACTCGATCCGATCTGACCATGGATCGGAGGTGGGCCGGTGCAGGATGTTCGACCCCTCGAAGTTGCCGTGGGGTGATGCGCCGAAGAAGCGGGCCGCCTCCGCTCCGTCCTCGGGGCCCAACACCTGGTCGAGCTGGTCGGTGGTCCAGAGGTAGAACGTCCCTTCCGCCCCCTCGGAGTCGGCATCCTCGGCCGAGTAGAAGCCTCCGGAGGGATGTCTCAGATCGGAGATGAGATAGGCGATGGTCGACCGCGCCACCTCGACGAAATCCGGCTCGCCGAGCTCGATCCCGGCCCAGAGATAGAGACGGGCCAGTTGGGCGTTGTCGTAGAGCATCTTCTCGAAGTGGGGAACGAGCCATTGGGCGTCGACCGAGTAGCGGGCAAAGCCGCCTCCCAACTGGTCGTGGATCCCTCCCTGCGCCATCTCGGAGAGGGTCACCCTCACCATCTGGGCCGCCCGGGGGGCCCAACCCTCCTGGTGGACCCGAAGAAGGAACTCGAGCACCGGTTGTTGGGGGAACTTGGGCGCCCCTCCGAACCCGCCGTTGACCGGGTCGAACCCTGCGGAGAGGGACTGGTAGGCACGCTCAAGGACGTCGATTCCGGGAAGATGGTCGGAGTGTGGGACGACCCGGGTGATCGCCTCGGTCAGTTTCTCCGACTGACCGAGCACTTCGTCTCGCTTGGTCTCCCATGCCTCCGAGACGGCCCGCATCACGGTCCGGAACGAAGGCATCCCGTGTCGGTCCGAATCGGGAAAGTAGGTGCCGGCGTAGAAGGGCCTGCCTTCGGGGGTGAGCCACACCGTCATCGGCCACCCTCCCTGGCCGGTCATGGCCTGAACCGCATCCATGTAGATGCTGTCGACGTCCGGTCGCTCCTCGCGATCGACCTTGACGTTGACATAGAGACGGTTCATCTCCGCCGCCGTCTCCGGGTCCTCGAAGGACTCGTGCGCCATCACATGACACCAGTGGCAGGCCGAGTAGCCCACGCTGAGCAAGACGGGGACGTCCCTGGCCCGGGCTTCGGCGAAGGCGTCCTCCCCCCACTCCCGCCAGTCGACCGGGTTGTCCTTGTGTTGGAGAAGGTAGGGCGAGGTTGCCTCGGCGAGACGATTCGGCATCGCGCTGAAAGTAGTCGGTGACATCCGGTACCGGCCCCGGGTCGGATCCGCCCGGTGGTGTCAGAGCCCGTCGTCCCGGCCGGATTAGGGTCGGCCGACCGGACCGGACGGAGGATATGACCGACAGGGACATCGATGCGCTCACCCTCTCGGCCGAGCAACGCTGGATGGCGGGCTGGCTGGTCGGGCCGACTCTGGAGGGCGATCCGCTGCGAAGGGGGGACCAGGCCCCCGATGTCGAGGTCCTCGACCAAGACGGGGCCAGAGTCTCGTTGGCCGAGCTGTGGCGTAGCCAGCCGACTCTGCTGCTGCTGTGGCGGCATCTCGGCTGTGGCTGTGGCATGGAGCGGGCCGGACGGCTCAAGGATGAGCACCGGTCGTACCTGGACGCCGGTCTCCAAGTGGTGATCGTCGCCCCCGGCGACAGGGAACGCGTGGCCAGATACAAGGCGAAGCACCAGATCCCGGTGGCCATGCTGGTCGATCCGGAGTACTCCGCTCACAAGGCCTTCGGGCTCGGGCACTGGTCGGTGGAGCAGGTTCTCTACGACGCTCCCGACGAGTTCTGCGATCTGGAAGAGGAAACCGGTCGTCGCTTCCAGGCGGATCGAAGGGCCCAGGATCGACCCTTGGTCGACGACCCATGGATGCAGTCCGGCGAGTTCGTGATCGCCCGAGACGGCACGATCAGGGTCGCTTATGCATACAACTACTGCGAGGACTATCCGGATCCGAGGATCTTCACAACGGCGGGAAGGCTCCTCGCTCCGTGACCAGGACCCTTCTCCTCATGCGTCACGCCAAGTCGGACTGGGCCGCCGACTACGGGTCGGATCACGATCGGCCCCTCAACGAGCGTGGGGTGAGAAGCGCTCGGGCGATGGGCCGGGTCCTCTCCGAGCACGGGCTCGCACCGCAGATAGTGATCAGCTCCACTGCGCTCCGGGCCAGGACAACCGCTCGACTCGCCATGGAGGATGGTGGGTGGGACGCCGAGCTCCGGTTGGACGCGACGCTCTATGAGTCAGGCCCGGAAGGGGTGCTTGGTGTCGGCGCCTCCGCCCCCGAGGTGGGCCGCCTCATGATGATCGGTCACCAGCCGACCTGGTCGATGCTGGTGGCGGAGCTGACCGGTGAGCGAGTCGAGATGAAGACGGCGACGGTGGCCGTGATCGAGCTCGACATGGAGTCATGGGCCGGTCTCGGTGACGGGAGAGGGACGCTGGCACTGGTGCTCCATCCCGAGTCTCGTTGACCGGCGGTCACGCCTCCCCTCGTCCGGCGGCGTCGGTCTCCTCGAGCCGGGCACGGACCAGCATCTGCACCAGGTCCGCCGGGAGCGGCCGATCCGCCTTGAAGCGAACCGTCCCCTTCGCGGTGTCCTGCCCCTGGAGGGCCTCCCGATGTGCCTCGATCACGGCAGGGCTCTGCACGTAGAAGGCGCAGTGGCTCTTACCGGCGCCGTAGGAGACGAGGGGCCGCCCCTTGTAGTAGAAGGCGGGGACCCCGTAACCGATGCGCTCGGCGGCGTCCGGTGCCGCAGCCCGGATGGTCTGGCGAAGACTCTGCAACACCTCTCGCTCTCTCTCCGGCAGTGCTGCAAGGAACTCATCGACATCGTGGGATGGTGCAGTCAACCCTCCTCCTTGGCTCTGTCCGACCAGGCCTCTGCTTGCCGCCCCCACGGAAAATGTTGGTGGGGCCCGGTAGACAAATGCGAGGTCCCGGTAGAATAGAGATATCCCGCATGCCCGGAACGCCCGGAAGTCTGTGCAAAAGAGGGGGGTTCACAAACACCCCTCGGTCTGTCATAGTGGGGCGTTCGGGAGGCAGATCTCTGCCCGAAGGGCTCAGGAGGACAATATTTGATGCCTGCCGCTGAAACGCGCACCGAAAAAACCGAGAAGCCGCGGATCCGTCTTCATTCGAAGCTGACGGACGAACGCGGGCGCCTCACCACCGATCTGGTCTCCCAGTACCTGACCGCGATCGGCGAATACGACCTCCTCACCGCGGAGCAGGAGGTCGAGCTGGCGCAGAAGATCGAGTCCGGTGAGGACGCGGCGGCCAAGCTGGAACGAGGCGAGTACAACGGCAAGCGCGAGGAGATGGAGTTGCGACGACTGGCTCGTCGCGGGGCCCAGGCCAAGGACGACTTCCTCACTGCCAACCTGCGTCTGGTGGTCGCCAATGCCCGACGCTATGCCAATACCTCGGGGATCGACTTCCTCGACCTGATCCAGGAAGGCAACCTCGGGCTGATCCGGGCCGTGGAGAAGTTCGACTGGCGCAAGGGATTCAAGTTCTCCACCTACGCCACCTGGTGGATTCGCCAGGCGATAACTCGTGCCATTGCCGACAAGTCGCGGACCGTCCGCATCCCGGTCCATCTCCACGACACACTGGCCGCGGTGCGGGCGGCCCAAGCCTCGCTAAAGGCGGAGCTGGGCCGTGACCCTCGGCCCGAGGAGATCGCCGAGGAAGCCGGTGTCACCGCCGACAAGGTCGAGCTGGCGCTCAGCGTGGCGGACACGGTTTCCCTGGAGCAGCCGATCGGGGAGGACGGCGCCCAACTCGGGGACTTCATAGAGGACGAGGACGCAGCCGATCCGGTGCAGATGACCGAGGAGATGGACGTTGCCAACTCGCTGCGGGTCTCGATCGAGCGTCTTCCCGAGAGGGAAGGCAGGATCCTCGCCCTTCGCTACGGGTTCTACGACGGTGTGCCCCGCACCCTCGAGGAGATCGGGGACGAGTTCAACCTGACCCGGGAGCGGATCCGGCAGCTGGAGAAGCTGGCGCTGTGCCGTCTCCGCCACCCATCTTTCGGTATCCGCGAAGCAGACCTGGTCTGATCCGGTATCCGGTTAG
The DNA here is from genome assembly GCA_035462285.1 of Acidimicrobiia bacterium. Classification (GTDB taxonomy): domain Bacteria; phylum Actinomycetota; class Acidimicrobiia; order Spongiisociales; family ZC4RG35; genus JARDZU01. Next base: position 5,953 of record DATHUL010000171.1, on the reverse strand, counting down.
CAGCGTCGGTATCCAGACTCCGACTACCGACCACCGACTACTGGCTACCGTTTCCTCCATGAAACTCGGTGATCTCGTCAGCAACTCCCCGCACATCTGCGGTCCGGAGACGACCCTGCTCGAGGCGGCGGTGGCCATGGAGAGCTCGGACCTCGGCTCGTTGGCGGTGGTCGAAGGGCGGGAGCTGGTCGGGCTGATCACCGAGCGCGACATCCGTCGGTCGGTGGCAGAGGGGATCGATCTCGACACCAGCGTGTCTTCGATCATGAGCGGCGACCCCGACACCTTCGACCCGGACCTCGACGTCTGGGACGCGGCGGCGTGGATCACCGAGTCGGGTTACCGTCACCTGCCGGTGATAGACGACGAGGGCTCCCTCCTCGGCGTGGTATCGATCCGGGATCTGCTCAAGGCGCTGGTCGACACGGTCTGAGCCCCACAGTTCACCTGGTCGGGACCCACATCCCGAGCCCGGTCTTTCCCGAGCCGGTCATGCCGACGATGACCCCGTGGGTAGTGAGGTCGGCCCACCTCGGTCGTCATTCTGCCGGGATATCCTCCCCGGCTCTCTAATTCGGCTCACATTCGGGCCGGTCCGTCGTAACCTCGTCCAGCGGGGCGGCTGCTGCGGTCTCGACTTGACAGACATCGACCTGTAGCTCCCCGGTACTCCCATGTTCTCCGAGCAGATGACACCCCTTTCGGTGCTGCGCGACGGGATCCGCCTCATTTGGCGGTTCGTCAAGCGGCACCCGGCATCATTCGGCCTCGCCGTCACCGGTGCAGCCGTGTTCGCCGGTGCCATCATCGCCTCGGCCCGGGTCATCGGCTGGGTGACGGACACCGTGATCATCCCGGTCCTCGACCAGGGCGTCGATCCCGCCGGGCTGCTTCTCCCCGCCGCCTTGGTGGTGCTCGCGGTGGCGGTCCTCAAGGCGGGAGGCATCGTGCTCCGGCGCACCGCGGCGATGTGGCTCCAACTCCGCACCCGTCAGGACGTGCGCAACCAGCTTCTCGCCCATCAGCTCAGGCTCAGGATGTCGTGGTACAACCGTCAGGCGGTGGGCGACCTGCTCGCCGTGGCCGAGTCGGACGTTGACCAGGGCACCGGCGTCCTCGGGCCGCTTCCTTATGCCACCGGGGTCACCCTGCTCCTGTTCGGTACCACCGCGATGATCACCCTGATCGACCCCTGGCTCGGGTTGGGTGCGGTGATCGGGCTGATCGTCGTGCTGGTCGTGGACATACGGGGAAGCTGGATCACTTACGCGATGTGGGAGGAGGTGCAGAGGGCCAGAGGCGAGGTGTCGGCGGTCGCCCACGAGTCGTTCGACGGCGCCCTCACCGTCAAGGCCCTGGGCCGGGAGGACTATGTCTCCAATCGGTTCGGCCAGGTCTCCGACCAGGTGCGGGACCGGCTGATCTCGGTCAACTCGACCTGGGCCTCCTATCAGGCGGTGATCCGGGTGCTCCCCCAGGTCATGATCGTCTGCCTGCTGGTGGTGGGGGCGGCCCGGATAGGGGCCGGGGCGGTCACACCCGGGGACCTGGTAACCGTGGCCTACCTGCTCGCCCTGCTCGCTTTCCCGGTCCAGTTGATCGGTTTCGTTCTCTGGGACCTGGCAGGGAGCCTCGCCGGCTGGCGTCGGGTACAGGACGTCTTCGATGCCGACGAGTTCATGGAGTACGGCGAGACGGTGGCCCGGCAGGCGACCGAGCCGGCACCACTCGACGGAGAGACGATCGGATTTGCCTATGACGAGGACGAGGCCGTGCTCGAGGATCTCGAGCTCCACCTCAGGGCGGGCACCACACTCGCCGTAGTCGGGCCCACCGGGTCGGGAAAGTCCACCCTGAGCCTTCTCCTCGCCCGGCTGTGGGACCCGGACGCCGGCTCGATCTCCCTCGACGGAACCGATCTGCGCTCGTTCGACATCTCCGAGCTTCCCAAAGAGGTGGCCTACGTCGCCCAGAACGCATTCCTCTTCGACGACACCGTGGCCGGGAACATCACCCTGGGTGGGGACTTCTCCGAGAACGAGCTGCGGACCGCGGCCCGTCTGGCCGGGGCGGAGGGCTTCATCTCGGAGCTGCCCGATGGGTTCGACACCCAGCTCGGGGAGCGGGGGACCACTCTCTCGGGTGGGCAGAGACAGCGCATCGCTCTGGCCCGCGCCCTGATTCGTCGCCCCCGGCTATTGATCCTCGACGACGCCACCTCGGCGGTGGATCCTTCGGTGGAGGCCGAGATCCTGCGCAGTCTCAGAGAGGCCGCTCTACCGTCGACCATCGTCGTGGTCGCCTACCGGCCCGCCTCGATTCGCCTCGCCGACGAAGTGGTCTATGTCGATGATCGCCGAATCCTCGCCCACGGTGTCCATGACCAGCTGCTGGCCACCACCCCAGGCTACGCCCGGCTGGTCCAGGCCTACGAGGAAGAGGCGCGGCGGATGGCCGCGGAGGCGTCGTGACCGGCGAACAGGCCACCGGGAGGGTCCTGGGCCGGGCGATGCGCCTCGCTCCGGCGCTGGGCAAGGGGCTTCGGCTCACCCTGCTGATGGCCATGGCTGGCCAAGCCATCACCGTGGTGACCCCGGTGGTGATCCAGATGATCATCGACGACGAGATCCTCTCCCCGGGCCGAATCGATATGGGCGACGTCTTGTGGAAGGCAGGTCTCGCCCTCGTCTCGCTCGCGGTCGGGGTGGTGGTGGGACGGGCCGCCGTCCTCCGGCTGATCCGGTCCTCGGCGACCGGCCTCTCCGATCTTCGCACCATGACCTTCCGTCATCTGCTCAAACGGTCGGTCCTCCACGTGGAGGCCGACCGGCGAGGTGATCTGGTCTCCCGGGTCACCTCGGACGTGACCACCCTTCAGGAGTTCATGGAGTGGGGCGGGGTGGGGATGGTCATCGCCGGCAGCCAGGTGCTGCTCGCCCTCGGGGTCATGATCTTCTACGAGTGGCGTCTGGCCCTGGTGGCCGTGATCGGCGTCATCCTCTACCTGGTCCTGATGCGTTGGTTCCAGCAGGTGCTGGCCAAGAACTACGACACGGTCCGGGTCGAGGTGGGTCGCTCGCTGGGAGTTCTCAGCGAGTCGATCAGCGCCCTTCCCGTCGTGCGTGCCTATGGCATCGAGGGGGCCACCACCGAGAAAGTCGCCGATGCGCTGGAGAAGCGGTTCTGGATCGAGTACCGGACCGCCCGGTTGGGCAACATCCTCTTCTCATCGGCCGAAGTGTTCGCAGGCGCCCTGACCGCGGCCATCGTGGTCGGGGGCATCCTGATCGGCACCGCCCAGGGGATGACAGCCGGGACCCTGATCGCATTCCTCTTCCTCACCAACCTTCTCATCGAGCCGCTCCAGATCGTGGTCGAGACGCTGGAATTCGCCCAGAGCGCGGCGTCCGGTCTGCGACGGATCCTCGGGGTCCTCGACAGCGAAGTGGACATGCCCGACCCCGAGGAGCCAGATCATCTCCGTCCCGGAGGGCTGAGCGCCCGGCTCCATCAGGTCGGGTTCTCCTATCGCAACGGCAACGAGGTGCTGCGCGACGTGACCGTCGACATCCCGGTCGGGGCCCGGATGGCCGTGGTCGGGGAGACCGGGTCGGGCAAGACCACCTTCGCCAAGCTCCTGGTCCGACTGCTCGACCCGAGCCGGGGGACAGTGTCGATCGGCGGGGTCGATGCCAGGCGCATCCCGGTCGAGGAGCTTCGCTCCCGGGTTGCCTTCGTCCCCCAGGAGGGGTTCCTCTTCGACGACACCGTCGGGGCCAACGTCCGTTATGGGCGTCCCGACGCATCCGACGCCGAGGTGTGGACCGCGTTCCACGAGCTCGGCCTCGGGTCCTGGGTCGAGGACCTGCCCCGTGGGCTCGATACGCAGGTCGGCGAGCGGGGAGGGAACCTGTCCTCCGGGGAGAGGCAGCTGGTGGCACTGGTGCGGGCCTGGATCGGGTCCCCCGACCTTCTCGTGCTGGACGAGGCCACCTCGGCGGTCGATCCTGCCCTCGACGTCGCCTTGAGACAGGCGATCGAGCGTCTCACCGAAGGACGCACCTCGGTCACCATCGCCCATCGCATGGCCACCGCCGAAGGCTCCGACGAGGTCCTGGTCTTCGACCAGGGGGAGCTGGTGGAGCGGGGCCGGCACCGTGACCTGCTGGGCAGGGGTGGTGTCTATGCAGCCCTATACGCCGACTGGGCCGCCGGTACCAAGACGGTCTGAGGGGGCGACATCACACTTCGGGCGGGGGGATGTAGCGGGCGGTGGTGAACTTGCCGTTGTCGACGTCCACCTCCCAGATCGATCCCTTGGAGCAGTAGAAGCGCGAGGTGAGGCTGAGCCCGGCCCACATCATTCGGTTGACCACGGCCGGGATCACGTCGCCGTGGGAGCAGATGACGGCGTTGGACCCGACCACGCCGTCGACCAGGGCGTAGGACAGATCGAGATCCGCCTCCTCGGCGAGAAGGGGCGACGTCTCCACCGGGGCGCCGATCATCTTCGCCAGTGGCTCGACGGTCTGCACGCACCGGTCATAGGGACTGGAGAGGATGCGCTCGATCCCGGCGTCCGCCAGTGAACGGGCGATGGCCTCGGCCTGGCGCCTCCCCTTCTTGGTGAGCGGGCGTGCCTCCTCCGGCCCCTTCCACTTCGATCGATCGGCGGCGGTGCCATGGCGGAGGAGGTAGAGGGTGCCGGTCTGGGCCAGCTTCTTCAGGTCGGTCTGCTCGATCAGGTCGCGGTCCTGGTCGTAGCTGAGCTGTTTGACGGCACGTCGGCGTGACAGCCATGCGACCTCGTCGACCTCCGAGTTCTTCCTGAAGCCGGGACTGTCCGGCAGTGGTTTCATGGCGAACCAGTTGACCTCCTTGGCGCCGCCCGGTACCCGGTAACGGGTCACGCCGAGCGAGGCCACGACCCGGCATCGGTACCCGGTCTCTTCGAGCACCTCCCGGACCGCTGTCTGCTCAGGTGTCTCTCCCTCGTCGGCCTTTCCCTTGGGCAGCGACCAGTCGTCGTAGCGGGGACGATGGGCGATCAGGACCCGGAGATTGCCCTTTGGCGTTCTTCGGAAAACGACACCCCCGGCGGCTCGAATGAGTCGTGTCACGGCGGGGACTTTAGATCCCGGGTCGTCGTCCTCCCTGCCGTCTCGTCGCCGACGGGCCCGGATCGTCGTCGAGCCGGGTGAGGTCGATGGTCACCGACCCGCAACCGGCGCAGACCTGACGCAGGATCCCGCCCCCGATGTGTTGGGCGGCCCCGTAGCGATGACGACCCCGGCGGCACGACCGCTTGTCCAGGGCGGCAAGATCTTCGGGACGCAAATGACTCATGAGCGTCTTCGAGACTGGCTGCGTCGGGGGCGAAGTCAATGAGTCTTCCCCCGATGGCGGACTGGACTAGTCCGAACTCCGGGCCAGCACCCAGTCGACGCCTTCGTCGACGGTGTCGGCCCAAATCAGGTCGTCCTCGAAGGCGCCGGCCATGTCGACCAGGGCGCGGGCCAGGGCCTTCCATCCCGGCCCCACCGCAACCGAGACTCGAGTAGTCGCTCCGCCTTGTCGCAGGATGTGATTGGTGTTCCACGAGATCAACAGCTCGGCTGCGGTGCCGATCGATCCGGGCAGGGCCAGGGTCGCGGTCGAACGCTCCATCATGATGTCGATTCGGTTGGCCAGGCTGGAAGCCTCGATCACCTCGTGGACATAGGGGTTCGGGGTGGAGCGGTCGGGGAAGAGAACCGGAGCGGTGACTCCGATCACGTGCCCGCCGGCCCCCGCCGCCCCGCTCGAAACCGCCTCCATGGTTCCCCCGTAGCCACCGGTTATGACCGTGAGCCCGGCGCCGGCGATTCGTGCCCCGGCCCGATGCGCTTCCTCCCATTCGGTGGATCCGGGCTCGGTCTGCGACGACCCGAACACCGCGACGCCGTGGTTTCGA